>CASFKT010000001.1 GCA_949295195.1 uncultured bacterium
AGGGATTTTTTCGCCAGACAAGGCGATTTGACGCGGCAATACTTTGTGTATTGCAAGGAAAATCAACGCAGTATGGCGGAAAAAGAACCGCCGTTTGGGTATATTGACATTTTTCAAACATGGCCCAGATGAAAACAGAGCCGTCTCCGGCTGTGCCCCGAGATGACGCCGTGCGCATTGGAACGCGCACCTCAGCTTCTCCGGGGCGATGCAGTAAAATTTATTATACCAAGTTCCATGGGAATTGACAAGTGCGGAGTGGACCTGTCCCGGCGTGGGAACCTTTTGCGGTCTGAATCAGCCGCCCGCGGGGCTGTGGGAGGAAAAAACTCATTTTCCCTCTTTTCAAACGGCGGCTTTTCCGGTATAATAATAACCCTGCTATCGAGACACTTTACAGCGTTACAGCGTTAAACAGAGGAACTGGGAAAGGAATGTTATGGAAGAACAACTGACCAAAAAATACGGCCTGCCCACCGCCATTGCCATGGTGATCGGCATCGTCATTGGAAGCGGAATCTTCTTCAAAGCGGAAAAAATCCTCACTGCAACCGGCGGCGATCTGAAGACGGGAATACTGGCCTGGCTGCTGGGCGGATGCATCGCCATTGCCAGTGCCTGCGCCTTCGCGGTGATGGCCACCCGCTATGAGAAGGTGGGCGGCGTGGTGGACTACGCCGAGGCCACCGTGGGGGAGAACTACGCCTATTACCTGGGCTGGTTTATGGCGGCGGTGTACTTCCCCTGCCTCACCAGCACTCTGTGCTGGGTGTCCGCCCGGTACACCTGCGTCCTGCTGGGCTATGACATTTTGAGCGGCCCCTGTCTGGCCATCACCATGCTCTACATGGCCCTGGTATACTTTATGAACGCCACCGCCCCCAGGCTGGCGGGCAAGTTCCAGGTCTCTCTCACCGTCATCAAGCTGGTGCCCATCCTGCTCATGGCAGTCATCGGCACTGTAGCCGGGCTGCGCTCCGGCCTGATTGTGGAGAACTTCACCGCCGCCGCGGCAGCGGATGCGGTGGAAAGCCCCCTCTTTGCCGCGCTGGCGGCCACCTCTTTCGCCTATGAGGGCTGGGTCATCGCCACCACCATCAACGCGGAGATCAAAAACGCCAAGCGCAACCTGCCCCTGGCCCTGGTGTTCGGCGTGGGCGCCATCATGCTCATCTATCTGTTCTACTACGTGGGCATCGCCGGGGCGGTCCCCAACTCCGTGATGATGGAGAACGGGGAGCAGGGCGCCCGCATCGCCTTCTCCACCATCTTCGGCCCGGTGGCCGGAACGGGGCTGTTTGTGTTTGTGGTCCTCTCCTGCCTGGGCACCTGCAACGGCCTGATGATGGCCTGCACCCGGGGCTTCTACTCCATCGCCGCCCGGGGCCGTGGGCCCAAGGCGGAGCTGCTCGCGCAGGTGGACCGGTACACCAACATGCCCAACAACGCCGCCTCGGCGGGACTGGTCATGTGCGCCTTCTGGTGCTGCTACTTCTACTTCGGAGCCCTCCTCAATGAGCTGGGCCCCTTCCGGTTCGACTCCTCCGAGCTGCCGGTGATCACCCTGTACGCCATGTATATCCCCATCTACCTGATGTTTATGAAGAAGGCCAGGGACGAGCGCCCCTTCCGCCGCTTCGTCCTCCCCGCCCTGGCGCTGATCGGGGCGGTATTCATGATCCTGGCCGCCGTCTTCTCCTACAAGATGGACTGCGTCTACTACCTGCTGGTGTACGCGGTGGCCATGGCGCTTGGCTGGCTCCTGGACCGAAAGAACCACAAACAATAGAACACATGAAAAGGCCGCGGACTTTGAGTCCGCGGCCTTTTTCATAGTGTATCCTCCTCCGCCCGGTCCAGGGCCTCGTCCACATCGAAGGGCGGGGCGTCGGCGTAGGAGGGCGCCGGATTTTCTTCCAGAGGCGGAGCCTCCGGCTCCGGGGGCCGGGAGACGATGCCCTGGCGGTACTGCATCTCCTGCCACTGCTCCTTGGTAATGAGGAGCTGCCGGGCCTTGGAGCCCTCGAAGGGGCCCACGACCCCCTTCTCCTCCATCTGGTCCACCAGACGGGCGGCCCGGGCGTAGCCCAGCTTCAGCCGCCGCTGGAGCATGGACACGGAGGCCTGGCCGGTCTCCAGAACCACCTCGATGGCGGAGTTGATGAGCTCGTCGTACTCCTCCTCCCCGTCCACGGGGCTGGAGCCGCCCACCCCCTTGGATGCCTTGTCCTTCTCGGCGGCGTGCTGCTCGATCTCCTGCATGACCTGGTCGTCGTACTGAGCCGAACCGCTGTTCTGCTTCACGTAGTCCACCACGGCGGCCACCTCCTGGTCGGAGATGAGGCAGCCCTGCACCCGGGTGGGCTTTCCGGAGCCCAGCGGGAAGTAGAGCATGTCGCCCCGGCCCACCAGCTTCTCCGCGCCCTGGGTGTCCAGGATGATGCGGGACTCCATGGCGGAGGCCACGGCGAAGGCGATGCGGCTGGGGATGTTGGCCTTCATCAGGCCGGTGATCACGTCGGCGGAGGGCCGCTGGGTGGCGATAATCAGGTGCATGCCGCTGGCACGACCCATCTGGGCCACCCGGCAGATGGACTCCTCCACCTCCTTGGCGGCCACCAGCATCAGGTCGGCCAGCTCGTCGATGACCACCACCACCTGGGGCATGGTGTCCATCCCCTCGGTCTTGGCGGCCTTGGCGTTGTAGGAGGCCAGGTCCCGGACCCCCACCTCGGCGAACATCCGGTAGCGCTTCATCATCTCGGTCACCGCCCACTGGAGGGCTCCGGCCGCCTTCTTGGGGTCGGTGACCACCGGGATGAGCAGGTGGGGGATGCCGTTGTAGATGCCCAGCTCCACCATCTTGGGGTCCACCATGATGAGGCGGACCTCCTCGGGGCTGGCCTTGTAGAGCAGAGAGATGATGAGGGAGTTGGTGCACACCGACTTACCCGAGCCGGTGGTGCCGGCGATGAGCAGGTGGGGCAGCTTGGCGATGTTGCCCACGATGCACTTGCCCCCGATGTCCTTGCCCACGGCGAAGGACACCTTGCTGGGGCTGTCCTGGAACTCCTGGGAGCTGAGGACGGTGCGGATGTTCACCGGGGAGACCAGCTTGTTGGGCACCTCGATGCCCACCATGGAGATTTTTCCCGGGATGGGGGCGATGCGCACCCCCGAGGCACCCAGGGACAGGGCGATGTCGTCGGACAGGTTGGTGAGCTTGTTGAGGCGCACCCCCTGATCCAGCTCCAGCTCATACCGGGTGACCGAGGGCCCCCGGGTGACGTTGACGATGTTGGCGTCGATGCCGAAGGAGTGGATGGTGTCGGAGAGCCGCTGCTTGTTGGCATTGAGCTCCACCAGGGCCTCTCCCCCCAGCTCCCCCTTCCCCTCCTGGAGCAGGTCCAGAGGCGGGTAGTGGTAGGGGGGCGGCTCCTGCTCCATCCCCGCCTGAATGTGCTCCGCCATCTCCTGGGCGGCCTGCTCCGCCTCCGCCTTCTCGCTCTTGGCGGTCTTGGGGACGGCGGGTTCCCGGACGACCTCCGGCATGGGGGGAGGCGGCGCCTCCACGGGGGCGGAGACCGCCGGCGCGGGGGCGGGCTCAGCCGAGGCATACACGGGAGTGGGATTTTCCTCCGGGGCCGGGGGCTCCGGCTGGGGAGTACGGGCGCTTAAAAAGGCGGGGGTGGGATTGGTCTCCTCCGGCTCGGGAGCAGGCTCCGGCTGAGGGGCGGGAGCGGCGCTCTGGGGCTCCGGGGGCACGGCCGTCCCCCGGGTGAGAATCTGGTCCGGGGTGGGAACCCTGGGCCTGCGGTCGAAGAAGTGCTTCTTCTTCTCCGGGGGCGGAGGGGGCTCCTTGCCCACCAGGGGGCCGTCGTCCACCGGAATGTCAATGTCCGGCGCCTCCGCCCGCCGTCCGGAGCTCCGGGGCGCGGGCTGGGGCACCCGGACCACCGGGCGCTCCGGCGGGTCCTGGGGCTCGTACTCATACCGGGGACGGCTGAAAAACCAGTCGGCCACGTCCACAATGGTGCGGTTGAAGGCCCCAAGGCCCAGCATCAGCAGGGCCAGCACAAAGACCACCGCCGCCCCCACCCGGCTGAACACCTGGACAAAGGCCTGACCCAGCACGCCGGAGAGCACACCGCCGCTGGACAGGGCCTCTCCGCTCTGCCACAGGGTCTGGGCCAGAGAGGCGTCCCAGGGCAGGCTCTCGGCGATCACGCTGTGGACCACGCAGGAGAACATCAGCGGGAGCATCAGGGCGCAGAACACCCGCAGGCGCACCGGGCGGCCCCGGTGAAAGGCCAGGATGAAGCTGGCGAGCAGCAGGGCCGGCGGCATCAGCCAGAAACCGTAGCCGATCAGGCCCTTGATGAGCCCGCACAGGGCGTTGATAAACAGGGCCTGAATGTGGAAGCAGCCGAAAATGGTGAAGATGGCCAGCAGCAGGCAGATACCCGCCCCCACCTCCCGGCGGAAGGGCCGGTGGGCGGGCGCGGGGGGCTGCTTGCGGCTGCGGGAGGAGCCGCTCTTGGATTTGGATGAGGAGGAGGCCGTCCGCCGCCCTCCCGACGAGGACGAGGCGGAGCGGCTCCCTCCGGTCTTCTTTTGTGACGTTGCCATAGCGTTTGAGATCCTTTCTCAGGAGATCGCGGTCACGCCGCGGGGACCAGGGTGACGTTCAGGAGGCTGAGTATCAGGAACACTCCGCCCGCAATCCAGCAGTAGTAGGCGAAGGCCCCGAATTTGCCCTTGGAGGCCAGCAGGTTCACAAGGCCGATGGAGAAATAGCCCACCACGCCGGCGATGACCATGCCCAGCAGATACTTGGGCAACATGGCGGCGTCAATGGAGCCGGCCTGGACCACGTCCACCACCTCCAGCAGGGTGGCCCCCAGCACGGCGGGCAGGGACATGAGGAAGGAGAAGCGGACGGCAAACTTCCGGTCCAGCCCCAGGGCCATTCCGGCGGCGATGGTGCTGCCGGAGCGGGACAGGCCGGGCAGGGTAGCAAAGCCCTGGGCCACGCCGATGAGCAGGGCGTCCAGCAGCGTGGTGTTCCGGGCGTTCTTGCGGCCCTTGGCCATGCGGTCCGAGGCGAAGAGCACCACGCCGGTGAGCAGCAGGATGCAGCTCACCGCAGCCGGGTAGTTGCCCACCTGCTCCACATAGTCCTTGATGGGCAGCACCAGGAACAGGGGCAGGGTGGCCACGATCAGCAGCAGGATCTGCCGCCGGGCGGCGGGGGGCTCTCCCCGGGTGGGGGTGCGGGAGAACAAGTCCCCAAAGAAGCGGAAGAACTCCAGGATCATCTCCCAGATGTCACGCCAGTAGTAGACGCACACCGCAATCAGGGTGGCAAAGTGGAGCAGGATGTTGAACAGGTTGTCCGGCTCGCTCATTCCGAAAAAATGCTGAAACAGGGTCAGGTGCCCGGAACTGGAGATGGGCAGAAATTCCGCGACGCCCTGGATTACGCCCAGGACGGCGACCATGATGTACGACACAGTGCAGGTACCTCCGTTATGGTAGTTTTCAAAAATGGACGCTGTCATATATATTAGCACATCACATCGGAGAATACCAGCATTTTTCGGAAATCTTAAAGCCGGCCGCCCTCACCTCTCCCCCGCGGCCCGGTATTCCCGGGGCGTGCAGCGGTAGAAGCGCCTGAACTGCTTGGCGAAATTGCTGGGGCTGCCGAACCCGCAGGCCAGGGACAGCTCTGAGACGCTCCGCTCCGGATGGCGCAGCAGCAGCTCCGCCCCCTGCGTCACCCGGTATTTCAGCAGGTACTGGATGGGGGAGCACTGGATGGTCTTTTGAAAGCAGCGCAGGCACTCCCGCTCCCCGATGTCGGCCGCCCGCGCGATGTCCGGCAGGGTGATCTCCCCGGCGTAGTTCTGATGGATGTACTCCAGCATTCTCCGCATGCGCAGGTTGTCCAGGCTCTGCCCCGCCCCGGGGCGGTCCATTTGAGGCTGAAACGTCTGAATCAGCTGAAAGGCGAGGCGGGACAGGCAGTCCCGCACCAAAAACTCATAGCCGTCCGGCTCGCCCTCCACCGCCTCGAAGGCCCGGCGGAAGCTGTCCGCCGCCTCCCGCTCCCCCTCCTCCGGGAAGAGAAAGCCGGTGAAGGCGGGACAGCGGATCAGCGGGTCTATGTACCGCCGGGCAAATACGGAGTGCTCGCCGCCGGTGAGCAGGGACGGGTGGAACACCAGAGAGCGCAGCTCGCAGAAGTCCGGGGCCCTCCCGGCGTGGAGCATATTGGAGTTGACCGCAAAGAGATCGCCCGTCCGGAGCAGGACGGTCTCCGACGCCGTCCTCCACTCCAGCGCACCCTCCTGTACATAGAGGAGCTCCAGTTCCTCGTGCCAGTGCCATGGAATCCCGTCCCTCTGCTGTCCGGTGTAGCGGGTGGAGTACCCCGCGCAGGGAAACTCCAGCGTCCCGTGGGGCTGAAGCTCCTTCAGCCCCCGGTCCAGATTCAGCCCGCACTCCTGAAGCGACATGCGGCACACCCCCGGTCTCCGCCAAACTTGGCGGTTTTCTTATATTATAAGTCTAAAATTGAATTGATTCAAGGCCGCTTTGTCGGTATGATGTGAAAAGCAACATTGACAGGAGGCAATCCAATGTTTCATCTGCTTCTAGGGATTATCTATCTCGCGTTTGTCAGCCTGGGCCTGCCGGACTCCCTGCTGGGCGCGGCGTGGCCCAGCATATATCCGGAGTTCTCCGTCCCGGTCTCCTATATGGGAGGGATCTCCATGATCATCGCGGCGGGCACCATCGTCTCCAGCCTGCAGAGCGGCCGCCTGACCGCCCGCTTCGGCACGGGGCGGGTGACCGCCTTCAGCGTGCTGCTGACGGCGGCGGCCCTCTTCGGCTTCTCCATCAGCCGCTCCTACCTGGAGCTGTGCCTGTGGGCGGTCCCCTACGGCCTGGGGGCGGGCTGTGTGGACGCGTCTCTGAACAACTATGTGGCTCTCCACTACGCCAGCCGCCACATGAGCTGGCTCCACTGCATGTGGGGGGTGGGGGCCTCCCTCGGGCCCGCCATTCTGGGCCTGGCCCTCTCCGGCGGCCAGAGCTGGAGCATGGGGTACCGCTCCATCGCGGCCCTTCAGATCCTTCTGACGGCCGTTCTCTTCCTCAGCCTCCCCCTCTGGGGCCGCGCCCCCTCGGCCGGAGACCAGGACGGCCCCTCCCCCGCCCCGGCGGCCCGAGCCCTCTCCCTGCCCCAGATCGTCCGGATTCCCGGGGCAAAGGAGGTTATGCTCACCTTTTTCTGCTACTGCGCGCTGGAGCAGACCACGGGGCTCTGGGCCAGCAGCTATCTGGTGCTGCAGTGGGGGCTCTCCTCTGAGACCGCCGCCCATTTCGCCAGCCTGTTTTTCATCGGGATCACGGTGGGGCGGGCCCTCAGCGGGTTTTTGACCTTAAAGTGCTCGGACGCCCAGATGGTGCGCCTTGGGCAGGGCGTCGTCCTGGGCGGCCTCATCCTGCTGCTTCTGCCTCTGGGGGAGCGGGCCGCACTGCCGGGCCTGATTCTCATTGGGCTGGGCTGCGCCCCCATCTACCCTTCCATCATCCACGCCACCCCCGAGCACTTCGGCCCGGCCTGCTCACAGGCCATGATCGGGGTTCAGATGGCCTCCGCCTACGTGGGTACCTGCCTGATGCCGCCGTTCTTCGGCCTGCTGGCCAATCACATCGATGTGTCGCTGCTGCCGGGATATCTGCTGGTGATTCTGGTTCTGATGACCGCCAGCCACGAGGGGCTGCTGCGGCGCACCGCAGGCCGGCCGGCCGAATCCGCCGCCTGCTGATCCAATCAGAAACCCGCCGCCCGCGGTGAGAGGGTCCTCCAAAATCGGAGCCCCTCCCCCGCGGGCGGCGGGTCTGTATTTCTGTATTGTGGATGCTCAGTCGGACAGCAGAATCCGGTCGTTGTCCAGGTCCTTCCCGGCCCCGGCCCGGAACCGCTCCAGAAAGTCGTTCACCGTCATGCCGGCGCGCTCCTCCCCCCGGACGTCCAGAACGATGTTTCCGGAGTCCATCATCAGGGTTCGGTTGCCCAGCTCCAGGGCGTTTTTCATATTGTGGGTGACCATGAGGGTGGTGATGCTGTGCTGGGACACCACGTCCCGGGTGATCTTCAGCACCTTCTCCGCCGTCCCCGGGTCCAGCGCCGCCGTGTGCTCGTCCAGCAGCAGCAGCTTGGGGGGATTCATGGTGGCCATGAGCAGGGTCAGGGCCTGGCGCTGTCCGCCGGACAGCAGGCCCACCGGCTGGCGCATCCGGTCCTCCAGCCCCATGTCCAGCAGAGAGAGCCGGTCCTGAAACCGCTTCCGGTCCGCCTTCGTCATGGGGGAGAACCACCCGCCGCTGCCCGCGGCCAGGGCCAGATTCTCCTCAATGGTCATGTGGGGGGCAGTGCCCCGCATGGGGTCCTGGAACAGCCGGCCGATCTGGCGGCTGCGCTTGTGGGCGGGCAGATAGGTGATGTCCTGCCCGTCCAGGGCGATGGAGCCCTCGTCCACGTAGAAGTCCCCGGCGATGGCGTTGAACAGGGTGGACTTGCCCGCCCCGTTGGAGCCCACGATGGTGACGAAATCCCCCGCCGCCAGCTGGAGAGACAGGCCGCTCAGGGCCTGCTTCTCATTGACGGTGCCGGGGTTGAAGGTCTTGGCAATGTTCTGGATCACCAGCATATCCATGTCACTCACCTCTCCTTCCTGCCAGCGCGCGGCGCTTCTGCATCTGGAACGCGGCCCACCGGCGCACCGCCGGAGCGGCGATGGCCACCCCTACGATGACTGCGGACACCAGCTTCATGTAGTCCGCGGGCACGTTGAACCGCAGGGCGGCGGCGTAGATGAACCGGTAGATGATGCTGCCGGCCACCACGCCCAGCACCCGCCGGGTCATGGAGCCCTTGCCAATGAGGGTCTCCCCGATGACCAGGGCGGCCAGGGCCAGCACCACCATGCCGGTGCCGCTGTTCACATCGGCGAAGGTGCTGTACTGGGCCACCATGGCGCCGGACAGGCCGGTCATGGCGTTGGCCACGCACAGGCCCACGGTGATGGTAAAGTTGGGGTTGATGGAGGAGGCCCGCACCATGTCCGCGTTGTCCCCGGTGGCCCGGATGGACAGGCCCAGCCGGGTGCCCAAAAAGAGGACCAGCAGGGCGCACAGGGCCAGAACAATGATGGCGGTCACCGCCAGCTCATACCAGCTCCCCGCGAAGCCGGCGTCCTTGGCCATGGTGTAGATGGTGTCGGTCTGGAACAGGGACTGGTTGCTCTTGCCCATGACCATCAGGTTGATGCTGTACAGGCCGATGTTGGTGACGATGCCTGCCAGAATGGAGGGCACCGCCAGCTTGGTCTGCAGAAAAGCGGTGATGAACCCGGCCGCCGCCGAGGCCGCCATGCCGGCGGGCAGGGCCAGGATGGGGTGTCCCGCCAGACACATCATGGCGGACACGGCGCTGCCCAGCACAAAGGCGCCGTCGGTGGTCATATCGGCAATATTCAAGATGGAAAAGCTGAGAAACAGGGCCAAGGCGATGGGGGCGTAGAGAAATCCCGCCTCCAGCGCGGCCTGAACAATGGTCAGCACAGTGGAACGCTCCTCTCAATCAAAACAGGCCGCTACCCCCCGCCGGCCGGCGAGGGGTAGAAACGGCTTTTTCAGAATCCAATCAGTCCTGGGTGGTCTGGACCTCCACCACCTGGGACCCCATGTCCTGGAACAGGGAGTAGTCCAGACCCAGCGTGGAGGCAGTGTCGGTGTTTACGGTGATGATGTCGCCAGACACGGTGACATACTCGGGGAACTCCCCGGTCTGGAGGACCTCCAGGGCCAAATCGGCGGTCTGGGTGCCCAGATCGGTGTAGTTGACGCCACAGGTGGCGAAAGCGCCGTTGCGCACGAAGGAGTCGGCCCCGGCGTAGTGGGGGATGCCCGCCTCAGCCAGGATGGGGGCGATGGCCAGCTCGGTGGCCTGGACGGCGTTGTCGGTGGGGGTGAACACCGCGTCCACCTGGCCCAGCATGGAGTTGACGGCGGCAATGATCTCGTCGGAGGTGGTGCCCGTCTTCTCCAGATAGGAGACGCCCTTCTCATCCAGATAGGCCTTGGCATCCTCGATGGCGGGGGCACTGTTCACCTCGGAGGTGGAGTACAGCAGGCCCACCGTCTGGATGTCCGGGTCGGCCGCCAGCATCATGTCCAGCAGCAGCTCTACGTTCAGTGCGTCGCTGGTGCCGGTGACATAGTCGATGCCGGTGAGGTTGGCCACCTCGGGGTAGCTGACGGTGCCGTAGATCACCGGGGTCTGGCTCTCCTCCGCCACGGACACCATCTGCTGGGCGGCCAGGGTGCCGATGGGGATGATGGCGTCATACTGGTCGGCCAGGATCTGAGCGCCGATCTGAGACAGCGTAGAGGTGTCGTTGTTGCCGTTGAAGTCCTCATAGCTGATGGTGAGACTCAGCTCCGCCGCCTTGGCATCCAGCTCGGCAAAGATGGCGTCCCGGATCTCGTTCATGGACGCGTGGTCCAGCTGCCGGACCACGGCGATCTTGTAGCCGCCGTCCGCGGGGGCCGCCTCGCCGCTACCGGCGGGGTCTTGGGCGGAACTGCTGGAGCCGCCGGAGCAGGCGGCCAGGGACAGGGCGAGAGACAGGGACAGGGACGCGGCCAAAAGCTTCTTCATCGTGTTCTTTTTCATGGGAATACCTCCATAGTCTGCCCGCTTGGGGCTGAAATGTTTCTGGGTGGGTGATGGAGGGGCCGCTGCCAACGGCCTTGATTTTGGAGTATAAAAAAACAGCCCCTTATCCCCTATGGGACAAGAGCTGCACTCCTGCGATACCACCCAAATTGACGTTTTAAACGTCCGCTCGCTTCACGCGCCATCACGCGTGCCCGATGGATAACGGGTGGGTCCCCGTCGGCATCTACTTGGTCTCCCGTTCAAGCCGCCCTCGAAAGTCCATTCACTCGGCCGCGCCCCGCCCCGATCTCACCACCCGGGACTCTCTTCAGGTTTACCGCACCGGCTACTACTCTTTCTCGCAGGTTTCATGCTGTTTGGTTGTTGGGGCTATTATAGCCGCCCCTCCCCCTGTTTGTCAAGCATCAATTTTTCCGGACGCGGACCTTTTTTTCACGGCGCCAGCCCCAGGCAGAAAGCCCGCCGCCCGAAAAAAGCGTTTCAGGCGGCGGGCAAAGGTGTAGCTCAATAACAAGAAAGGAAAACTGCCTTACACCTCGAACATCAGGTCGCCGTAGGTGGGCACCGGCCAGATGGACTTGTCCACCATCAGCTCCAGCTGATCGATGGGGTAGCGCAGGGCGTCCATGGCGGGGACCACGGCGGTGCGGTAGGCGATGGCCATCTCCTTCACATCCTGGATGGCGTCCACCCGGTCCATGAGGGGCTTGAGCTGCTCCAGGGCGGCGGAGGCCTCGGCCAGGCGGGCGCTCACGTCCTTGAGGAGGCCGCGCTGCACCGACAGCTCCGCCTCCGGGCAGGCGGAGGCCACCGCGGTGATGGACTGGGCCAGGCGGGTGGTGTAGCCGATCACGGTGGGGATGTAGTGCTTGGCCGCCATGTGGATCATGGTGTTGGCCTCGATCTTGATGGTCTTTACGTATGTCTCATACATGATGTCCGCCCGGGCCTCCAGCTCGGACTGGGTGTAGATGCCGAACTTGGTGAACAGCTTCACCGCCTTCTCGGTGGTGAGGGCGGGCACCGCGTCCACCAGAGAGGCCAGGTTGGGCAGGCCGCGGCGGGCGGCCTCGGCCACCCACTCGTCGGAGTAGCCGTCCCCGTTGAAGATGATCCGCTGGTGCTGGGCCATGTTGTCGTGGATGAGCTTGGTGCAGGCGGCGGTGAAGTCGTCGGCCTGCTCCAGCTGATCGGCGGCCTCGCACAGGGCCTCGGCCACAATGGCGTTGAGGGTGGTGTTGGCGTCGGCGATGGAGTCGGAGGAGCCCACCATGCGGAACTCAAACTTGTTGCCGGTGAAGGCGAAGGGAGTGGTGCGGTTGCGGTCGGTGGCGTCCTTGTTCAGCACCGGGACGGTGGACACGCCGGAGTCCAGCTTGCCCGAGGCCAGCAGCTTGACGGATTCGGCGTTGGAGATGATCTGATCCACCACGCTCTCCAGCTGGTCCCCCAGGAAGATGGAGATGATGGCGGGAGGGGCCTCCTGGCCGCCCAGGCGGTGCTCGTTGCCCACGCAGGAGGCGGACTGGCGCAGCAGGTCGGCGTGGGTGTCCACCGCCTTCATGATGCAGGAGAGCACCAGCAGGAACTGGAGGTTCTCATTGGGGGTGTCGCCGGGGTCCAGCAGGTTCTCCCCGGTGTCGGTGCCGATGGACCAGTTGTTGTGCTTGCCCGAGCCGTTGACTCCGGCGTAGGGCTTCTCGTGGAGCAGGCACACCAGCCCGTGGCGGGTGGCCACCCGCTTCATGGTCTCCATGGTCAGCTGGTTCTGGTCCACGGCCAGGTTGCACATGGTATAGATGGGGGCCATCTCGTGCTGGGCGGGGGCCACCTCGTTGTGCTGGGTGGTGGCGGGGATGCCCAGTTTCCACAGCTCCTCGTTCAGGTCGGACATGAAGGAGCCCACCCGGTCCCGAATGACGCCGAAGTACTGGTCCTCCAGCTCCTGCCCCTTGGGGGCGGGGGCGCCGAACAGGGTGCGGCCGGTGTAGATCAGGTCCCGGCGCTTCAGGTACTTCTCCCGGTCCACCAGGAAGTACTCCTGCTCAGGGCCCACCGAGGGGAACACCTTCTGGGCCTCAGTGTTGCCGAACAGGCGCAGGATGCGCAGGCCCTGGGTGTTGATGGCCTCCATGGAGCGCAGCAGCGGGGTCTTCTTATCCAGGGCCTCCCCGGTGTAGGAGACGAAGATGGTGGGGATGCACAGGATGGTGCCGGCGGTCATCTCTTTCACAAAGGCGGGAGAGGTCATATCCCAGGCGGTGTAGCCCCGGGCGTAGTGGGTGGAGCGCAGGCCGCCGGAGGGGAAGGAGGAGGCGTCGGACTCCCCCATGATGAGCTGCTTGCCGGTGAGCTGGAGGATGGTCTTTCCGTCCTCCGGCCGGGTGATAAAGGCGTCGTGCTTTTCGGCGGTGATGCCGGTGAGGGGCTGGAACCAGTGGGTGTAGTGGGTGGCCCCCTTCTCCACCGCCCAGTCCTTCATGGCGTTGGCTACAATGTCGGCGGTGGCCATGCTGATGTTGCCCCCATGCCTCATCACGTCCATGACCTCCTGGAACACCCCCTTGGGCAGGCGCTCCCGCATGACGGTGGTGCTGAAGACGTTGGAACCGAAGATCTCTGTCACGTTCACGCTCATACTTTCAAACCCTTTCCTTAGCATACAAGCTCCCCGAAACGAAAAGAGGGACAAGCCCGCCCCCTCCGGACACGCTTGTCCCCTCCGCAGACCGGCGCCCTCTCAGCGTTGCGGTCCACTGGGTGCATTGTATTAAGAATACCGTACCGGCGGGCAATTTGCAAGTCTTGAAACCCACAAACTTCAGAAACCTCCGGGAACCGGATGTGGAATTTTCCACGAAAAGGGGCTCAGCGGCGCAAACATCCGCTTGACAGGAGGTTTCAGGCCGTTATACTGTTTTTATCAGCCAAAACCTGCGGAAAGGGGATACAACTATGTCCTACACCAAGGAAGACATCCTCCGGATCGTGGAGGAGGAAGAGATTGAATTCATCCGCATGCAGTTTGTGGACATCTTCGGACAGCTGAAAAACGTGGCCATCACCGCCTCGCAGACCGGCAAGGCGTTAAACAACCAGATCATGTTCGACGGCTCCTCCATCGAGGGCTTTACCCGGGTGAACGAGTCGGACCAGTACCTGTTCCCGGACCGGAGCAGCTTTGCCATTTTCCCCTGGCGGCCCGCCCAGGGGCGGGTGGCCCGGCTCATCTGCGACGTGTACGACACCGACGGCACCCCCTTCGTGGGCGATCCCAGAGGGGTGCTCCGCCGGGTGGTCCGGAAGGCCCGGGACATGGGCTTTGACGCCTTCAACATCGGCCCTGAGCTGGAGTTTTTCCTCTTTGAGACCGACGAGGAGGGCCGGGCCACCACCCGCACCGGGGACCAGGCAGGCTACTTTGACCTGGGCCCTCTGGACCAGGGGGAGTCCACCCGCCGGGAGATCTGCCGCATGCTGGAGGAAATGGGCTACGAGATCGAGGCCAGCCACCACGAGAGCGCCGCCGGCCAGCACGAGATCGACTTCAAATATGTGGACGCCATGGACGCCGCCGACAAGATCATGACCTTCAAGCTGGCGGTCAAGACCATCGCCCAGAAAAACGGACTCCACGCCACCTTCATGCCCAAGCCCCTCTTTGGGGCGGCGGGCTCCGGCATGCACCTGAACATGTCCCTGTTCCGGGACGGGAAAAACCTGTTCTATGACCCCGCCGACCCCCGGGGCCTGTCCCAGATAGCCTACTCCTTCATTGCCGGCCTGCTGGAGCACGTAAAGGGGTTCACCGCCCTGACCAACCCCCTGGTGAACTCCTACAAGCGGCTGGTGTCCGGGTATGAGGCCCCCTGCTACAAGGCCTGGTCGGCCTCCAACCGCTCCGCCCTTATCCGCATCCCCGCCTCCCGGGGGAGCTCCACCCGGGTGGAGCTGCGCAGCCCCGACCCGGCCTGCAACCCCTACCTGGCCATCGCCGCCTGCCTGGCGGCGGGGCTGGACGGCATCGAGCGGGGACTCACCCCTCCCCCGGAGATCCCTGGGAACATCTATGAGATGGATGCGGCCACCCGCTCCGCCTTCGGCATCGAGACCCTCCCCCGCACCCTGGAGGAGGCCCTGGAGGCCATGAAGCAGGACCAGCTGGTCATGGACGTGCTGGGCGGGCATGTAGCCTCCCACTACCTGGCCGGCAAGCAGCGGGAGTGGGAGGAGTATCAGACCCGGGTGTCCAGCTGGGAGATTGAGAAGTATCTGGTGACCTATTGAGGAAATACCCCCGCCCCGCAGGGCGGCCCCTGCACCATATCAGCGCCAAAGGAGGGAAACACCGATGGACACCGTCATTGTGGCCTTTGAAAACGCCAAATTTGTCCGCCAGCTCCGGGAGCTGCTGGAGAACTCCGGGGTGGCCGAGTGTCTCCCCTGCTCCTCCGGGGACCAGGTGCGCCGCCTGCTCCAGCGGCAGGGGGCCTGCTGCGTCGTCTGCGGCCCCCACCTCACCGACGGGCCGTCGGAGTGGCTCTTTGACGACCTCCCCCCCTCCTGCCTGATGCTGATGGTGGGGCCCAAGCACCAGCTGGACCTGTGCGGCAGCCCCGACATCTTCAAGCTGCCCACCCCCCTGCGCCGGGAGGAGACCGTCCTCACCGTGCGGCTGCTCATCCAGTTCAGCCATCGGATGGAGCGCTTTGCCCGCAGCAGCCGCAGCTCTGCCGAGCAGCGGGACATCGACCGGGCCAAGCGGGCCCTGATGGAGAAAAGGGGCCTCACCGAGGAGGAGGCCCACCACCGGCTCCAGAAGCGGAGCATGGACGAGGGCCGCCGTCTGGTCCAGACCGCCCGGCAGGTGCTGGCGGAGCTGGAGGAGCCGCCTCTTTGAATGGAAAACGAGCTCCGGTCCCAATTTGGGACCGGAGCTCGTACTGTTTTATGTGTCTCCTCGCTCAGGAAGCGGGGGTGGGGATGACGAACAGCATGTCGTTGCCGCCCTCCTCCTGGGGGAACTGGTTGTACATGGTGAAGTTGTAGTAGAACCGCTCGGCGGGATAGATGCCGTAGCCGTCCTGGTTGTGGTCGGTGGTGTCATAGGGGTCGGCCACGATGATCACATCGTCCTGGGTGGTCTCGGTGCCCAGGGTGTCGTAGCCGATGATCACCTGCCAGTGTCCGCCCCAGTCGTTCCAGGCAATCAGAATGGGTTTGCCTTCCGCCAGGGTGGACTGGATGGTGTCCAGGGTGAATTCGCTGTACACGTCCTGGCAGTCCAGCGTAGAGGTGTATGTAAAGCCGCCGACTCCGTCCAAAATATCCAGAAGCTGCACCAGGGTGGTGCCGGGGTACCCCTCCAGCTCGGTGCCGTCCAGGGAGTGGCGCAGGGCGGCCAGAGACTCCTCGTTCCAGTCCCCCAGCTGGTCGTACCAGTTGAGCACCATGAGCACGCTGGTCACGCCGCAGCTCCACTCGCTGGTCTGCTGGATGGTCTGGAAATTGGTGAGGATGGTGAGGGTGTCGGTGGACTCCATGTTGTAGAAGTCCGGGTGGGCAAAGTAGATGGAGTCGGCGTGGTCGCCCTGCCGCTCCACCGAGTCGGCCCCGTCCTCCGGGGACAGGTCGACGGCATAAGGAATTTTCATCTCGTCGGAAAAGTTTCCGGTTTCCGTGGTCTCCACGGTGTGCTTTGTGGCATCCGCAAGGGATGTGTCCGCCGCCCCGGCCGACTGGCTCCCGCTCTGTGTGGTGGCGCATCCGGCCATCAGGCCCAGCACCAAGGTGGACGCCAGTGTCAGAGTGACTGTTTTTTTCATTTCTCGATCTCCCTTCGCCGCATCTGCGGCTTGTTTGGTATTCTGCGCCGCAAAGCGCAGTGAGCTTATTATAGGAAAATTGGGGAGAAATTGCAACTATAAATTTCTGTCCCGATGCTCTAACTTTTCCCCCTTCCCCCTTCTCCAATTCGTCGGTGTGACGAACCGCAGTTTATTCAGTAAACAAAACATAGTTTTTGTTGATCGGTCTGATCGTTCTGCCCGGCGCATAAGCTCTAACAGCAGCGCTGGAAAGGAGCGATGACATGCACATCACCAAAATGCAGGGGCTGGGCAACGACTACATCTACTTGAACTGTCTGGAGACGGTCCCGGAGGACCTGCCGGGACTGGCGGTGCGGCTGTCCGACCGGCACTTCGGGGTGGGGGGCGACGGCCTCATCGCCATCCGGCCCGGCGTGACCGGGGACTTCTCCATGGACATGTACAACGCCGACGGCTCCCGGGGGGCCATGTGCGGCAACGGCATCCGGTGCGTGGGTAAGTACGTGTACGACAAGGGGCTGACCCGTAAGACCTGCCTCACCATCGACACCGGGGCGGGCCCCCGGGCTCTGGAGCTCCACCTGCGCCGGGGCCGGGTGGACCAGGTGACTGTGGACATGGGGGAACCCAGGGTCCTCCCCTCGGTGGAGCTGAAGGCGGAGGGCGAGGTTTTCTCCGCCTGGCCGGTGGAGGTGGGCAACCCCCACGCGGTCATCTTCTGCCCGGACCCAAAAGCGGTCCCCCTGGAGCGGGTGGGGCCGATTCTGGAGCGCTCTCCCCTGTTCCCCGGCCGGGTGAACGTGGAGTTCGCCGCCCCCCGGGACGGGGACCGGCTGGACGTGCGGGTATGGGAGCGGGGCAGCGGCCTCACCCTGGCCTGCGGCACCGGGGCCTGCGCCGTGCTGGCGGCGGGGGTCAAGACCGGCCGGTGCGGCCGGAAAGCCTCCGTCCACCTGCCGGGGGGCGTGCTGGAGCTGGACTGGCGGCGGGAGGACGGACACATCCGGATGACCGGTCCGGCGGTCACCGTATTTGAGGCGGAGGTGGAGGAATTCTTTTAATTCAGGGACCGGATAGTGTTTTCCCTTTACAGATTTTTGCCGCAAAAAATGGCCGCGTCACGCGGCCATTTTTCGTGTGGTCTGTGGTTATCGCAGCTCCACTCCGCTCATTACAGCGGCGACGGACTGGTCCAGATAGTCCAGCGGGTCCACCCGGGTCCCGTCCAGGGCCACCTCGAAGTGGAGGTGGTCCCCGGTGGCCATCCCTGTCCGGCCCACCAGGCCGATCTGGTCCCCGGCGGAGACGGCCTCCCCCGGCTCCACCGTGTACTCCTGTAAGTGGGCATATTTCGTGGTCATGCTCCCGTGCTGGAGCAGAATGCAGTTTCCGTCTTCCGCGGAATATCCCACCGCCACCACGGCGCCGTCCGCCGCCGCCAGCACCGGGGTCCCCCCGGCCTGGGGCAGGTCGATGCCTCCGTGTTCCTTCCGCTCCCCTGTGATGGGGTGGACGCGGCCGGGAAACAAGCTGGACAGCTCCACCGTGTCCCCCGTCTCAACCGGCCAGGAGAGAACGTCGGGCGTGTTCTCGGGCCGGGATACCTCCGTCAGGTCGGCCAGGGGCTTCTCCGCGGCGGGGCCGGTGTAGGCCCCCAGGGCGGTGGTGGCCAGGGCCAGGGTCAGGCAGGCAGCTGCGCCCAGCGCAATCGCCTTTTTTCCATAAGTTTTTCCATTCATCATCGCGGTCAAGCGCTCCTCTAATCGCTGTTTCTGGGAAAACAGGGCGGCAGATGGAGTCCCCCTTCCGCCCGCAGCCAGCCGGAGCAGCAGCTCCCCGTACCGGGCGCGCCGGGGGCGGTCCCAGTCCCGGGCCACCGTCTGGTCGCAGTACAGCTCACAGTCCCGGTCCAGCCACTCCGCCAGGAGCCGGGCCGCCGGGTTGAACCAGTGGACGCACACCGCCAGGGCGGCCAGCCACTTGATCCACAGGTCCCGGTGCCGCCAGTGGGTGAGCTCGTGGGAGAGCACCCCCTCCAGCTCCTCCCGGGACAGCTCCAGCTCCGGCAGGATCAGCCGGGGCCGCAGCAGCCCCACCAGCATGGGGGTGGGCGCCGCCGGGCTGACCCGCAGGGCGGGCGGCCCCTTCTCCCCCTGGGTCAGACGGGCGAACACGGCCCGCTCCCCCGGCCCGACGGGCCGCAGGGTGCGTCTCAGACCCCGGCACATCCGGCCGTATGCGATCCCCCGGCGGGCCAGCGCCGTGAGGAAGCCCGCCGCCCACAGGGCGGTGAGGCCAGCCGCCAGATCGATCTGTCTTCCCGTTTCCTCATGTTCCGTAATCTCATAGGACGGCGCGGTGTGGGAGGGGACCTCCTCCAGCGCCTGGGTGGATTGCTCAGGGACCGCCGCCTGACGCAGCTCCTCCGTCCCCCGGTCCAGCAGTCCCCCGGAGATGCTCCAGGGGCACAGCAGCCGGAACAGCACCAGCAGCCACATAAGCCGCCGGACGCCGGGCGGGATTCTGCCCCGCAGCAGACGGGCCAGCACCTCCGCCAGCCCCATCAGGCAGGCGCCGGACAGGGACAGGGAGAGCAGGGCGGCCAGAAACTCCTCACCCATGGCCTTCCTCCTCCGGGTACAGGATGGACCGCAGGTCCTCCAGGTCCTGGGCGCTGAGCTGGGACCGCTCCACCAGAGCGGCCACCAGGTCCTTGGCGCTCCCCCGGTACACCTTGTCAATAAGGGAGCTGGTGGACCACGCCTGGTACTCCTGCCGGGTGAGAATGGGGCGGTAGTAGAACACCTCCCGCTTCTCCGCTTCCACCGCGCCCTTCTCGCACAGACGGCGCAGCAGGGTCTTGACGGTGGAGGCGTCCCATTGGTGGCCTCCCTCCAGGGCGGCGCGGATGGCGGCGATGGGCATGGGCGCGTCCGCCTGCCACAGTACCTCCAGCACCTCCACCTCCGAGGCGGAGATTTTCGCGGCCAATTCATTCATGTGGAATCCCTCCCAAAGATAGGGTACAGCTGTAACCTGTCTATAGGTTACACTCGTAACCTCTCTTTGTCAAGAGGGTTTCAGCGTTTTTTATGATTTCCGGCCCCGTATAATATTTTGATTCTGCACAGGTTTTTCGATACGCTGCAGGCGGCCGCAAGGGCCGCCCCTACAGGGATCAATTCAATTATTTCATTTCCCACCGCTCCAGCCCCACCGAGGCGGTGGCCACGTGCTCCCGGAAGGTCCGGTCGTGCTCCACAAAGACCATGGTGGGCCGGTACTGGAGGATCAGCTCCTCCAGCTGGATGCGGGAGAACAGGTCGATATAGTTCAGCGGCTCGTCCCAGATATACAGGTGGGCGCTCTGGCACAGGCTGGCCGCCAGGAGCACCTTTTTCTTCTGGCCCGCGCTGTACCCCGCCATGTCCCGCTCCAGCAGGGCCCGGGAGAAGTCCAGCTTCCGCAGGATGGTAAAAAACTGGGTGCGGTCCACCCCCTGCATCTGGGCAAAATCCGCCGGGAGGCCGGACAGGTGGTCGGCGCGCTGGGACACATAGGAGATCACCAGCCCCGAGCCCCGCCGCAGCAGTCCGGTGTGCTCCAGCTCCTCCCCCATGAGCAGCCGCAGCAGGCTGGTCTTGCCCGAGCCGTTGCCCCCCAGCAGGGCGACCCGGTCCCCCTCCTCCACCTGGAAGGTGCAGGGGACGCACACCGGACGGCCGCCGTAGCACACGGACACCTCCCGCCCCTCCAGCAAACGGCCTCCGGGAAAGGACTTGGGCGCCAGCTTCAGGGCGTCGGCGTGCTCCACGTCCTTCAGCAGGGCGGATTTCTCCTGAATGGCGCTGCGCTGCCGGTTTTCCAGGCTCTTAGAGCGCTTCATCATCTTGGCGGACTTGTGGCCCACAAAGCCCCGGTCCACCTTCAGTCCGGAGTTCTCGCCGCCGTACTTGCTCCGCTCCACCCGGTCGGACCAGCTCTCGGTGCGCCGGGCGGCCTGCTCCAGCCGCCGGATCTCCCCTTTCAGCTTCTCGTTCTGGGCCTCCTCCCGCCGGTCCCGGGCCTCCTTCTCCCGGAACCACACGGAGAAGTTCCCCTGGATCAGCTCCTGCCCCGCCGGGTTCAGGGCCAGAATGTGGTCCACGCACCCGTCCAGAAAGGCCCGGTCGTGGGAGACCAGGAGGAACCCCCGGCGCAGTCCCCGGAGATACCGGGCGGTCAGCGCCCGCCCCGCCTCGTCCAGGTGGTTGGTGGGCTCGTCGATCATGGGGTAGCCGTCCTCCTGGAGGAACAGGGCAGCCAGCCGGACCCGGGTCTGCTCCCCGCCGCTGAGACGGTCAAAGGGCCGGTCCAGCAGCTCCTCCCCCAGCCCCAGCTTGTTCAGCTCCCGCAGGAGCTTCCACTCGTCCTCCTCCGGCACTCCGTCCATCAGCACGTCCCGGGCGGGCCGCTGGGGCTCCCGGATGGGCTTCGGCACATAGAGGGGCCGCTCCGGCCGGATCATGGTTCCCTTCCCCTCCAGGCTGCCCTCCAGCAGCCGCAGCAGAGTGGTCTTGCCCCGTCCGTTCCGCCCCACCAGGCCCAGCTTCCAATCGGTGTCCCACTGGAGGTTCAGGCGTTCAAAGACCGGGGTGTGGTCCCCGTCGTAGGTGAAATCCAGGTTCTGGATCAAAATTTGAGACATGGTCATGCCCTCCTTTGTCGGTGAAAATCAAAAACCGCGAGCTGGGTCCTCCCCATGCTCGCGGCACACCGACAGGGCCCCGGCGCGCACAGGCGCACCGGACCCGGACATAAAACAGCCGAAGGCAGAGCAGGCGGACAAGACCCTCTCGCATACGGCATGACAAAGCCGGGACCGTCTCCGGTCCTCTCTCGCTCTATCACGCTCAGCGATGGGAATTGCGCATGCTCCCGCCTCCTGTTCTGTGTCAAGTCGGGACGATGATACCACAGCCCGACCGGGCTGTCAATCACTTTTTCCGGGGGCGCGGCAAAAGCCGCGCCCCTTTTGAGACTGTTTATACCTTCTTGGGCTCACGGCTGTCGCTCCTCCGGAGGGCTGTCTTTCCGGCCCCGGCGCACCCGCCGCCAGTAGAACAGTCCGCCCCCGGCAGCCCCCAGCACCACGATCACCGGGAACAGGTGGTAGGACAGCCACACCAGCAGGTCCTGGACCCCCTGGACCAGTCCCACCGCGCTGGCGGACAGGCCGGCGGCCATCCGCTCCCCCAGTCCGGCGGTCTCCCCCGGCGTCTGGCTGAGGCTGAGGACCTCCGTCAGGGACAGGTCCACGGTGGCGTAGTCGATGAGGTCGTCGTAGTGCTCCAGGTCGGTGGTCAGGCTCTGAATCTCGTACTCCGTCTCGCTCAGGGCGTTCTCCAGCTCAATGATGCTCTCCATGGTGTCCGCCTGGGCCAGCAGGGCCAGCAGCCGCTCCTGCTTGGTGCGCTGGGCGGCCAGCCGGGTCTCGGTGTCGTAGTAGGCCTGGCTCACGTTCTCGCTGCTCTCGGAGCGCCGGACCACATAGCCCAGAGTACCGGACTGGTCCAGGAAGGCGCTGAAATTCTCCTCGGGCAGCCGGATCACATAGTTTCCGTACCGGGCCGCGTTCTGGTCCCGGAGGCTGCCCCCCTCCACCTGGGCGGACTGGAAGTACCCGCCGGCTTCCGCCACCAGCGCCTCCAGGGAGGCCGCCGCCGCGTCAAAGGTCTCGGTCTGGATCTCCAGCTCCGCCCGGCGGATCAGCTTGGCGTTCTGCCCCGCCTGGGGAGAGGTCTCCTCTCCGTCTGCTGCGCCCGGCTCGCCGGGGGCGCTGTTCTGGGAGTCCTCGGCGGAGAAGGAGAGGCTCTCCTCTCCCCCGGTGCTGCTGGAGACCGTGGCGTCCCCTCCTCCGCTGGCTCCCCCGCCGCAGGCGGTGAGGGAGAGGGCCAGCAGGGCCGCCAGCCACATGGTCACTGCTCGTTTCATCTCGCTTCGCTCCTTTCTTCCGATCCAAATGCGGGAATTGCTTCTCTAACCATTCAGACGGAAACGGGAGCGGCCGGTTGCGTCAAAGTTCCATTTTGGAGGAAAATTTTCCGCTGGGGGCGGCAAAAGACTTTGGGGCCGGGCGAACCGCTCCCCGGGAGAGCACCTCCCCTCCGTTCCCCGCATAGGATGGGAAAAAACAGGAGGTAACGCCCTATGCCCATCATCTATCTCTCCCCCTCCACCCAGGAGGGCAACTACTACGTCAACGGCGGCACCGAGGAGGAGTACATGAACCTGCTGGCGGACAAAATGGTCCCCTATCTGGACGCCTCCGGCATCCGGTACACCCGGAACACTCCGGACATGACCGCCGCATCCTCCATCGCCGCCTCCAACGCGGGGAACTACGACCTGCATCTGGCCCTCCACTCCAACGCCGCCCCGGAGGGCCGGTACGGCCAGGTGCGGGGAATCATCGTCTTTTACTACCCCACCAGCCAGCCCGGCCAGCGGGCCTCCACCATCATCGCCAACAATTTAAAGTCCATCTATCCCCTGCCCAATCTGGTGCGGGCCCAGGGGACCACCACCATTGGGGAGGTGCGACGGGTGCGGGCCCCCTCCGCCTTTCTGGAGCTGGGCTACCACGACAACCTGGAGGACGCCAACTGGATCAAGGAGAATCTGGACGCGGTGGCCCGGAACCTGGTCATGTCCCTCACCGATTTCTTCGACATTCCCTTCATGGCCCCGGAGCCCAGCCGGTCCGGCCGGGTGGACGTGGACTGGGGAGTGCTGAACATCCGCTCCCGCCCTGATCTGAGCGCCTCCATTCTGGCCCAGGCCCCGGACGGCGCCCCCCTCACCATTATGAACCAGTCGGGCGGCTGGTACCTGGTGAACTACAAGGGTACCATCGGCTACGCCAAGGACGACTTTGTCACCCTCAACGGCTGAGGAGGCACGCCATGGACATTCATGTGGTGCAGCCCGGGGACACCCTCTACCGGATCGCCCAGCAGTACGGGGTCCCCATGTCCCGCCTGCTGCTGGATAACCGGCCCCCGGACCCCAGCCGGCTGGCGGTGGGGCAGGCGCTGGTGGTCCAGTACCCCCGTGAGACCCTGATCCTCCAGCCGGGGGAGACTCTGGTCCAGGCCGCCCAGCGGGGCGGGATCTCCCTGCGCCAGCTTTTGCGGAACAATCCCCAACTGGAGGGCGGAGAAAACGCCCTCCCCGGTCAGGAGCTGGTCCTCTCCTTCCAGCAGGAGAAGGAGGGGCCCCTCTCGGTGGGCGGCTACGCCTACCCGGAGATCGACCCGGCCCTCCTGCGTCAGACCCTCCCATTCCTCACCACCATGGCCCCCTTCACCTACGGCATCACCCCCCAGGGCGGGCTCGTCCCCCTGGACGACCAGGCCCTCATCGACGGGGCCAAGTCCATGCGGGTACGGCCCCTGCTCCACCTGTCCACCCTCACCCAGGAGGGCACCTTCTCCAACGAGCTGGCCCACACCGTCCTCACCGACGGGGCGGTGCAAAACCGCCTGGCGGCCAGCCTGCTGGAGACCATTCAGCAGAAGGGGTACCGGGGGCTGGATGTGGACTTCGAGTTCGTCTACCCGGAGGACGCCGCGGCCTACGCCGCTTTCATTGCCCGCATGCGGGAGAGCCTGACACCTCTTGGGCTCCCGGTCTTCGTGGCCCTGGCCCCCAAAACCTCTGCCGACCAGCGGGGGGATCTGTACGAGGGGCACGACTACCGCCTGCTGGGGGAGGCGGCGGACTTCGTGTTCCTGATGACCTATGAGTGGGGCTATACTTACGGCCCGCCCATGGCGGTGGCCCCCCTGCGCAATGTGGAGCTGGTGGTGGAGTACGCCCTGAGCGAGATCCCGGCGGAGAAGATCTGGATGGGCATTCCCAACTACGGCTACGACTGGACCCTCCCCTTCCGCCAGGGGGACCGGGCCCAGTCCATCTCCAACCAGGAGGCGGTGTCCCTGGCTGTCCAAAACCGGGTGGCTATACGCTTCGACCAGGCGGCCCAGTCCCCCTGGTTCCGGTACGTGGACGGCCAGGGCCGGGAGCACGAGGTGTGGTTCGAGGACGCCCGGAGCATCCGCGCCAAGCTGGAACTGGCCCGCTCCCGCGGCCTGTACGGGGTGCGCTACTGGAATCTCATGCGCCCCTTCCCCCAGAACTGGGCCCTGTTGAACAGCTTATATGAAATTCCGCCGGGAGACTAACCCTGTTCTGAGGCCGGCAGGCAGCCCTAAAGGTCGGGCCGTTTCCCAATTTTCAAACAGGGCCTAGATTTTTCCCGAAACTTGGGGTAAAATGCAGTATGCAAACCGGGCCCCTGGGAGCAATGGCGCTTCAGCGCCCCCAGGAGCCGGAACACTGGATACAAAGGAGAAATCACCCATGTCCATTGAAATTGGAATCAAGGGCCGGGCCGAAGACGTGGTCCGTGAGGAGAACACCGCCCAGGCGGTGGGCTCCGGCACCCTGCCCGTTTTTGCCACCCCCGCTATGACCGCCCTCATGGAGAAGGCCGCCTGGACCTCCCTGGCCCCCTATCTCGGCGAGGGTGAGAGCACCGTGGGCACCAAGCTGGGGATCACCCACGACTCCGCCTCCCCCCTGGGGATCAAGGTGTGGGCCGAGAGTGAGGTCACCCAGGTGGACGGCAAGCGCATCGTCCTGAAGGTGGCCGCCTACGACGAGAAGGGCCTCATCGGCCAGGGCGTGCACGAGCGCTTTATCATCACCAACGACCGTTTCCTGGCCAAGGCCGGCCGGAAACTGGAGGGCTGAGCCATGTCCATTGAGCGTGTCCGCGCCTACTTCCAAGAGCTGGGCCGGGAGGGGGACATTCTGGAGTTCCCTGTCTCCAGCGCCACCGTGGAGCTGGCCGCCCAGGCGGCGGGCGTCATCCCTGCCCGCATCGCCAAGACCCTGTCCTTCCTGGTGGACGACGGCTGCGTCCTCATCGTGGCCGCCGGGGACGCCAAGATCGACAACCCCAAGTACAAGGCCATGTTCCACACCAAGGCCAAGATGCTCACCCCGGAGCAGGCCCAGGAGATGACCGGCCACGCCGTGGGCGGCGTGTGCCCCTTCGCCAACCCCGAGGGGGTCAAGACCTACCTGGACGTGTCCCTCAAGCGCTTCGACACCGTTTTCCCCGCCGCCGGCAGCTCCAACTCTGCCATTGAGCTCACCTGCGATGAGCTGGAGGAGTACTCCCACAGCCTGGGCTGGATCGACGTGTGCAAGGGCTGGCAGGAGGAGGCCTGACCCTCCCCCTATGCAGTTTCGCCCCTCCGCCGTTTTCTTCGGCGGAGGGGTTTCCTTTTCCCCTCAAAGCCCGCCTCCCGGATCAGGTTGGAGCACAGCCACGCCGCGGTGAGGAGCAGCGTGGGACCGGCCCCCGCTCCCACCAGAACCAGCCCCAGGGCGGCCAGCACTCCCGCCAGAAACCGGTCCAGCCACCAGCCCGCCCGCCAGGCCGCCTCCGGCCCCAGCAGCCAGGCCAGAACGCACCGGAGCACCCGCCCCCCGTCCAGCCGCCCCACCGGCAGCAGGTTGAAGCAGCACAGTACCAGATTCAGCCCGGCAAACACCCAGCACCCAGGAAACCGGCAGAAAATCAGGGCCAACGCCAGATTGACCAGGGGCCCGGCCAGGGCGGCCAGGAGCTCCCCGCCGTAGGGCAGGGACCGGTCGGTCTCCATCTCCGCCCCCACGGCGGTGATGGACAGACGCCGCACCCGCACCCCCAGCATGCGGAGGACCAGCAGGTGGCCCAGCTCATGGAGGGAGCAGGAGAGCAGCGCCAGGGGGACGATCCCCTGGCGGTCCAGATAGTTGAGCCAGGCGGCCAGCAGAAGGAAGCCCCCGGTGACCTCCACCCTCCCCGGCCTCAGCCGGTCAAAAATTCCACGTAGTAGGCGGGATTGAGATGCAGTCCGTTCCATTTCACCTCCAGATGCAGGTGGGGGCCGGTGGACACCCCGGTGGAGCCCACCTCAGCCACCTTCTCCCCCGCCGCCACCACCTGCCCCTGGGAGACGCACAGCTTGCTGCAGTGGGCGTAGAAAGTTTTGATGCCGTTGCCGTGGTCAATCTGCAGGTATAGGCCGTGGTCGTCGTTCTCCCCGATGTAGTCCACGGTGCCCGCGGCGAAGGCCCCGATGGGGTCCCCGATCTGGCCGCCGATGTCCACCCCGTTGTGGAACTTGTACTCCCCGTCCACCGGGTGGTCCCGGTACCCGTACTCCGAGCGCAGATGACCAAGGATAGGGTTTACAGTCTCCAGGCCGCCCAGGGAAATGCAGTCCATGGTGTAGCCCTCCGGCAGGGGCTCGCCGCTGTAGTCCGCCTGCCACACCACAGTGCCCACCGCTGGAACGGTCTCCTCCGCCGCCGGCTCAGAGACCGGCTCCTCCGCCTGGACCTCCGTCTGAAACCACTCCTCGGGCACCTGGTCCAGGTGCAGGTAGTAGGCCGCCTGCTCCGCCGTCCCCGCCTGCTGGTTCAAAAAGTCCTGGGCTGCCTGGACCTGTACCGACGGGTCCAGAAGCTCCTCCTCCTGGGAGGGGCCGAATACCTGGACGCAGAAGTCCCCCAGCTCCCCCAAAACCGGCCCCTTTCCGGCCAGGTTCTCTCCCAGGTCCGCCAAAGCCGCCCGGAAATCGGTGTCCGAAGACAGGAGCGCCTGTAAATCCCCCTGGAGCTGGGTCAGGCGCTGGGGAAAGACTCCCTTGCCGATAAAAACCACCGCGAACAGGGCGGCACACACCGCCAGCTGCATCAGACGCACCCGCTCCCGGGCCGCGGTTCTCTGCCGCCGGTTCCCCTCCCGAACGGTATGGCCGTAAGTCCTCCGGCTGGACCGCTGGACAGATCTGTACATCTGCATCCCTCCCGTACAACGCTTCGGATAGGGTAAGGATATTCCAGGTAAGTTTGGGATATTCCTCTTGACAGGAGAAGGGAAAATCACTATAATTAGATAGCTGTCACAATCGGGGTGTGGCGAAGCTTGGTATCGCGCTTGGTTCCGCTTGGTTCGGGTCCAAGAGGCCCCGGGTTCGAATCCCGGCACTCCGACCAGAAAAGTGCTGTTTTCTTGTGAAAACAGCACTTTTTCTTTACTTTTTTCTCCGAAATGCGTTATTAAAAATAGGTATCTTTGTTTTGACCACAGAAATACCACAGACGGATTTTAGCTTTGACCACTGGAAGGGCCGCCCTTTTTCAAGGGGGCCCTTCTTCTTGTTTACAGCGGCGCAGGATTTGAGGGGGTACTGTTACATCTGGTTTTGACTTTTCATGATGCCCGGACGTTCCCCTCCCTAATCTCGGACCGAATTTCGTCGTAATATTTCTGTACGGTAGACCGGTCCATGTTCAGCTCTCTGGCGATCCTGGACTTGCTGGTCACACCGGGATTCTCCCGCAGGTAGGCGGCGATGGCTTTCTTCTTGGGGCTTACCCCGTCGGGGTACTCTGTGCTGTCTCCCGAGCGCAGGGCGGCGATCTCCGCCTTCATTTCCAGGATCAGCGCTTTCAGTTTCTCCTCACACTCCTCCTCCGTACGGCCATAGACATTCCGGGAGCCATCCGGCCACACTGGGGAGTTGTTTTTGCCTTGCGCCAAATAAATCCATCGTCATCGCCCCTCTGTGTATTTTGATCTGGGTTCCCCTGACTACGGCCAAGGTCAGGTTTCCGAGTGCCGGAAAATCACCCTCTACTTATCAGGACACTCAGAGGCGATTTGTAAACCAAAAAATGAAAAATATTTTGAAAAATTTTGCTCCCATCCAGTGTGGGCAGGAGCGGAGCCTGGGAACAATATAACTCAGAGAACAAAAATAGTTGAGGGGCTCTGTCAAATGACAGAGCCCCTCAACTGTTCGTGGAGTTTTTTCAGCCGCTTTGATACCGCCGCCTTGGACACGCCGTAGATCGTCCCGATCTCTTCCATGGTCAGATCCCTGCCATATCGGAGCTGGATGAGATCCCGGCCTGAATCGCCAATCCCGGCCTGAATCGCCAAGATCATCAACGGCTTTCCGCAGACATTCCAGCTGGAGGTTCCGGAATACAGCATCCTCCACGGGACGCCTGACGCAGTCCGAACAGAACAGCACCGTTTCAAACTCACTTCTACTCAGGTGCCTCTGGTCCTGCTTTTCCTGCGCCTGTTCCCGTTTCCGATCCTGCTCCAGGAAGTCTGCGACCTCCTTTGGCACTGATACTTGCTGGCCACTATAGGTAATCACGACCGTGTCGTTCATTTGCATCCTTTCCGCTTTCCACGGAAAGGCGCACACCCGCGCTGCCGGCACAGCGCCAAATACTGAAGACCTTCATGGAGGTTCCCTTCGTTCAGGGTGGTTGTGGTGCCCTACGAGGCCCATGAATGTCTGAGGTCCCACCACCGGAAAGCTGCGAGTTTTAGGCTTTCGCCTGATCATATTTTAGAACAAGCGTTCCCTGCCGTCAATATTTGAATTTGCACTTTCTCTTTGTCACGGCGGAAGGTGAATCGCCCCCTTCTGGCAGAACAAAGGATTGGGATACATAATGTACCTCAATCCTTCGTTTCAGCAGTGCAATTCTTAAACCAAACGCTCGGTAAACCTTTGGAAACTATCAGCTTTCATGAACTTTGCATCATTACCAAGAGCGGCAAAATGTTTTTCTCCGCACCGAATCTTTGCTTGTTCTTTAGGACGAAGATCCTTGCCCTCAATACTTCCCTTCGTTTCTACAACAAAGTAGAGTTTATTGAGTCCGTTATCCTCAATGACGACAGCCCAATCCGGGTTGTAGCTACCGAGGGGCGTGGGAACCTTGAACCAATTGGGAAGTTTGGCATATACTTTTACACTTTCATTGCTTTCAAGCTTTTCCGCAAATCCGTGTTCCACATCGCTGTCATAGACCACATAGTCATAGACAGAACGATGGCTCTCAAACATATTTCGCTCAAGGTATCCGGTGAGTTCCTCTGAGTCAAAGAGTTCCTGGGCATAGAACTCTGTGTCCCCCAATTTTGTGTATTTGATGCCATCCACAATGAAGAGTTGCATAGTGGAACTGATCAACTTCGCTACTTGATCCATATACGCCTGGGGATTCTTTTTGAACAGATTAAGCGTCTTGCTCTCAGTCAGGATCTTTACGATGGTTCTGCGGGTCAGGCCAGTTCGATTTTGCAGATAAGTGATGATGTCAGGCAACTGCTCCGTGCCATCGGTGGTCATTACGGAGAGCCGTTGGGTTTCAGTGGTGTCCACACCGCCCTCGGACACCTGCACCTTCGCTTTGGTGTACGCCCCTACATCCAGATCCAACTGCATCTTCTCGCAGCACTGTTCTACCAGCTTTTCAGAGTCAAAATCTACCCTGTATGTCGTCTTGTATTTGATTCGATCCCAGAGTTCCTTGAATTCCTCGCTCAGAAAACGCTCTTTGTTCAGGTGAACTGTCCGCTTATCATTTGCAGGTTTGATATTCAGGCCACTGGCAGCCTTCTTGCATACACCGGCGATGGCGTGCTTATGCTCGACCAGCTCCACTGGAACCTGCAGGGTATTCGTTTTCAGTGCAATCTTCAGCGCATCGGTCACCTTGTCCTTTTCGTCCAGGTAGCCGCACTCTTTGAATGCCTGATAGATATGTTCTGACTTCTCAGCACCCAGATAAGCCATAGAACCGTCCGGCTGCTGAATGGGGATATTGACAAAGCTGTGGCTTTCCAGAAGGCCAAAGCGGATACCCTCATCCTGCTCATATTCTTTCTGCAAGGTTGCGGCAAACCTTTCATAACTCTCATTGGCCATGACAGTCAGCGTGTTGATAGCAAAACCATGCTGCCGCTCACCGTTCTGATTGACACATAACCGTAGGCCACGTCCAATTTCCTGACGCTTTTTAACTTCGCTTTTCGTCTCATTCAAGGTGCAGATCTGAAATACATTGGGGTTATCCCAGCCCTCCCGCAAGGCTGAGTGAGAGAAAATGAAACGGAGCTTACTGTCAAAGGACAGTAGCTTTTCTTTGTCGCGCATGATCAGATTGTAGGCCGACTCGTCTACAGCAGTAGTGCCGCTGGTGTCCTTCCACTCCTTGTCAGAGTTTCCGCCCTTCTTGTCGCCGGAAAAATATCCTCCATGCACCTCATGGGGCAGGGACTCCAAATCAATGTCCTGATCCTGAAACAGCGTCCGATACTTGGGCCGCTGGATCAGTTCCCGATAGTTCTTCTCAAACATGTCGGCGTAGATACCGTTGTGGCGCACCCCATCAGTGTCGTAATAGCGGTAGTTGGACACTTTGTCGATGAAGAATAGGCTCAGCACCTTAATGCCCCGGCGGTTCAGAGCCAGTTCCTTGTTCAGGTGCTCCTCAATGGTCTTGCGGATCTGCTGTTCCTTGATGGCCCGGTCATCAATGTCGCCCACCGCCTCACCGATCCGCAGGATCTCCGGTTTGGTGGTAAAGCTGACATACTCATTGCCCTTCTCACAATAGATGTCGTCTACCACATAGCCGTTGTACACTTCCCGATAGCCGGACAGCTTCTCGGACAGGTCGTCCCCCTGGCGCACGGTTACCGCTTTGCGCTTGATCGTACCCTTGACCTCACAGTCCAACTCGATTTTGGCCGTAATGGGAGACTTCTTGTTGTCCACCGACAACAGTTTCATATACGCCTTGTTGTGGTAGTCCAGGCTCTCAAAGCTGGCTACCTCGATCTGCTTTACCAACTCCAGATCAAAGGCGTCCACCGCGTCCAGCTTATATACCAAATTGTGCTTTTCCACATGGGTGGCGGAGTAACGCAGGGTACACAGGGCGTTGAGAGATTCCATCGCCTTTTTAGAGGCCGTAGCGCCTTTGCCCTCCACACTCTGGGGCTCGTCTACGATGACGATTGGATTGGTCTCTTGGATCAGGCTGATGGGGCGCATCCCGTTGAGTTTATCAATGGCCCGGTGGATAATATTGGCCTTATTTTCTTTCTCCGGATCGTCAAAGCTCTTTCGAAAGGCGGCGATATTGATGACCATAATGGAGATGTTATCATTGACAGCGAAAGAGCGTACCTCCTCCGGCTTGCTGCCATCGTAAATATAGGTGTCATAGACCACATTGTTATAGATGGTCTGGAAGTGTTCCTTGGTGATCTCCAGGGACTTGGCCACTCCCTCTTTAATTGCGATGCTTGGCACCACAATGATGAACTTTTTAAAACCGTAGGCCTTGTTCAGTTCAAAGATGGTGCGCAGATAGACATAAGTAATGGAATCAAAATAAAAGTGATTGTAACGCACCAGAAGCCCCATTTATATGGCGCTCGTCTTATATGCTGTGTAATACTTTCACATAGCTCCTTTAATTTCTCATTCATTTTTATTTACCCGAGTTCTCCAATTTCTTGATCTTCATATTCAGCTCCACTTTCCGGCTGAACTGGGTCTCCTTTTTCAGCTCCACCCGCAGGGCTGCGATCTCCTTCTCCACCCGCTCCCGCTGGGCCAGGAGCTACCGGGCCTCGCCGCCGGTCAACTTGTCTCTGAGACCTTCTTGAAACAGATCTTCTTTCTTACAACAGAACTTTTCGCTGCAAAACTTCCTGATTTTATCATAGTATAACATAACATCCGCAATGAATCTACCAAAGGATTTTTGAATTTCATTTTATTTCCAGACGGACACATCCGGTTAGCTGCTCTCCCTAATTGAAACCATTCCGGTCACCACTGGCTCCGTACTCACAGAATAAAATGTATTGCAAAACGCCACACAAGATAGTATAATCATGACAGAAAGGCGGTGTTTCCTATGGCGGGCAAAACGGCCAATGTAACGGCGCGGGTTCAACCGGAGATCAAGCAGAAAGCGGAGGCAATTCTGGATCAGTTGGGTATTCCGGTGTCTGTGCTGATCGATTCCCTTTATCGACAAATTATCATGACGAACAATATCCCCTATTCCTTCCGGATCCCTACGCTCCCGACGCGGGACGGACTGTCGGAGGAACAATTTGACCAGATGATGGAGAAGGGACTGAAACAGGCTAAGGTAGGCCAGGGGATGGATCTGGATGCCGCGTTTGCCCGTATCAGTAAGAGTATCTGAGGATGGAGTATCAAGTCAAACTGACCGACTACGCAGTGGAACAGCTGCAGGAAATCGTCAGCTATATCTCTAATGTGCTGCAGTCTCCAGAGACTGCCCGCCGATGGCTGGAAAGAGTCAAGTTAGAGATCTCTTCCCTGCGCACGATGCCGAATCGTTACCCTCTGACGCCGGAAGAACCGTGGCGTTCCGAGGGAATCCATAAAATGCCGGTGGAAAACTTTCTGGTGTATTATTGCATCAATGAAAGTCAGAGAATCGTATGGGTCACCGTTGTTGTCTATGGCCGACGGGACCAACTCCAAGCGCTTCGGAATATGCCGAAGGATCAAGGTTAACTGCGGCTGCGCTTATTCTTTGTTTACAGCCCCCCAATTCCTGAGCCGTGGACAGCGTAGAAATAACTTGTTCCATCCTTCCATCCGAGTTATAATACAGGCAGCCAGAAGCAAAAAAGCGCTCCCCCCTCCCTGTCGGTGAAAAACATCGGCAGGGGTTGGGGGCGCGTTTCTGACCACAGAACATACCACACACCGCTTCGGAACACATGGAAACCGGGTGGTCAAAGAGGTCCGAAGATGAATTGGATTGGAGCAAAAAGGGTTAAAAACCACATAAAATGCCCGGAAAAAGTTTGAAATCGGCCTTCGGGTCCAAGAGGCCCCGGGTTCGAATCCCGGCACTCCGACCAACTTTTAAAATCGGGAATCCCTTGGCGCTCAAGGGGTTTCCGGTTTCTCTTTTTTCGCTATTCCTGTTTTTGTCCTTTGTTTGTCCTTTGCTGTCTCAAAAATGGGGCAGTTTTTTCTTTTATCCACTCCTTTTTCTGGTCTCCAGAAGGTTTGCGACAGCTTCCCCGGCTCTCGCCTGCGCTTCCGCAAAACTATGGGCATACAGATTCAATGTTGTGCTGGTCTGACTGTGGCCCAGCATGGCCGACACGGTACGCACATCTGCGCCGCCCTCAATCAATAGGGAGGCGTTTAGGTGTCGGAATGCGTGGATACCTAGAAACCGTTGGTCTGTTTCCTTACAAAATTTCTCTAACCAGCGATATGGGGCGCTTGGGTGAAGGGGTTTTCCCTCTCCAGTAGTAAATAGTCGTTCTCCCGCTCTCCATCGATCTCCCAATACAAGCCGCTCCTGGGATTGCTCCATTCGATACTTACGAAGAAGGGAAAACACGCTGTCTGGAAGTTTTAGTGTCCGCTGGCTCTGCTTGGTCTTGGTGGTGTCGGTGAAGATCCCCTTCTCTTTGGTGTATAGGGAGCTTCGTCGCACCGTTACAATGTGCCCATCAAAGTCAACGTCCGGCCACTCAAGTCCCAGCAGCTCACCCCGGCGCAATCCGCTGTACATCGCCAGCACAAAAAACGCTTGATAACGGAGCGGGGCTTGCTGCTCCAGCGTGTCCAGGAAGTGCTGGGCCTCCTCCAGAGTGTAGACCTCTTTCTCCTTCTGCTCGATGGGCGGCAATGTGACACGGCTGCATGGGTTGTCTCTTATCATCCCCATTTTAACCGCATAGCTCAAAACGGACGACACAAACGCCACATAGTTTCGGATGGTCTTGGCGGACAACTTACCCCCTGTGTTCTTGTTTAAGCCGTCTTGTCCTAAATCGTGGATCATACTTTGGATTTGTGTTGGGATCAGGCGGCCAGCGGCTCTAAGAGTTACTTGCCTTCACTGCGTCTCTTGTGTCCTCTCTGGCTCTTACGTTGTCGTTCATATCGGTTCCCCGACCTTCGCTTGTCCCTGGGGTGTTCCCCCTTGCATGGTCTATTATAGCATATATGATAATATATGCAAGACGGCACATTAAACAAATACTCATATATGCTTTTGTTTGTTTTGCATATATTATTATATATGCTTTCGTGGTACACTATACTTGAAGGGGGGTGTTGTAATGGGTGGGAAAAATAGTCCAGAAAGCATTAACCGCTATATGGCTAAAGCATACGACAGAATAAATATAATTGTTCCGAAGGGACAGAAGGAAGTAATTAAATCTCATGCAGAAGCTAAGGGGCAAAGTATGAGCGCATACATCACCGCGGCCATAGCTGAAAAGATGGAGCGGGACGACGCTTCTAAATGAGATTATTGTTGGGGGTGTTGTAAATGGGTGTGTATGGCTCACCAGAACTCCATCCAAATCTAACCGACGAAAACCCAAAACCAAAACAAAAGAAAATAACCGGCCCACTAAAGCGGTTTTCCTTTTGGGCCAGCATGGTTTTAATTTGCTCGTATGTGATTTACGCAGATAATAGCCCAGCGGCTCTCTTGTCTACACACATTTCTGTGTGTTGTCTAATCAGTTTAATGTGTCAGATTCCCGCACTCGCTATAAACTTCATACTGCATAACGACACGACACTAAACCTAAAGATCATTTCTATATCTGCCATTGTACTATTTGTTTCATTGGTTCTTTACGTGGTTGCATGAAGGAGGAATGACCATGCCAGTACCAGCACCAAAGGATCACTATACTTTCGCTGACTGCCTCACCTGGGGAGAGAATGAGCGTATCGAGATCATCAACGGGGAAGCGGTTATGATGTCGCCGCCTACACGCATTCATCAGGAGATCAGCGGTGAATTGTTCCGACAGCTTGCAAACTTCCTGGAGGGAAAAAAGTGCAAAGTATATCCCGCTCCCTTTGCCGTCCGCCTGTTCGAGAAGGACGGGGACACCCCGGAGGACGTGGATACGATGGTGGAGCCGGACATCTCGGTTGTGTGTGATTCCTCCAAATTGGACGACGCTGGATGTAAAGGCGCGCCAGACCTGGTGATGGAGATTCTATCCCCCTCCACCATGCGGCACGACAGATTCACAAAGTTCAACCTCTACCAGCGGGCCGGTGTCCGGGAATACTGGATCGTTGACCCGTCCTCCAAATCAGTACAGGTCTTTGTCCTGGAAGCTGGAAATTACAAGGCCCAGGACTTCGGAACTGTAGGAGATATTATCAAGGTGAACGTCTTGGACGGCTGCTTCATTGAGCTGTCAAAGGTGTTCCCAAATGAATAAAAGGGGGTGAGCAATAACAGACTAACTATTTAGGCGTGGTTTGGCATCGTATGACAAGGTATGTTTTTGCATGGAAGGGGGAAATTATTTTAAATTCTGGAGGTAAAGTATTATGTTCGAGAGTATCAACAGACAGTATGATGAAGTAGAGAATGGGCTTGCAGAGTTTGGTTTAACTCTGGAACCCGGAGAAGATGGAAATGGTTTCTTCGTCGGGGATGATAACGGAGAAAAGTGGTATCCCGATTTGGGAGACGTTGCTAATCTTCTGACACATCTGATGGAAATACACGCAAGAGAGGACTAACAACAGAAGGCCGGGGACTAACCATCCCCGGCTCTTTTTATGCCTTTCTTTGCCCGTGTAGCTTGTGTTTTTCGCCGTGTATGGCTTTGGGAGTATACCTATATACCCACACGTTCAAGGTCTTGTACGGCCTGTTATTCCGCTTGTTTTTGGGTGTATCTTCGTTTCCTACATATAGTATTGAATATACGCCCTATGCTATATCTTGTGTTCACTCTACCGTCACACACCGGAGGGGGATAGTTGGAGGGGCTACCGCCCCCAGTAAGTCCCCCCAGTAGCCGCGCATTTCCAAAGGCTTTTTCCTGGAAAAATTTTCAAAAGAGTAAAAGCGTTTTTTCCGGTGCTTCCGTTCACGCCGTACTGCTTGCCGATGCGTCCGGCGGTGCCATCCTTGACTTCCCGCCTTGTAGCAGAGCGGACATTTTGTCCAGTCTGCTCTTTTGTATATTGATTTGCGCCTGTCCCCCCCTGCGCCATCTTCTCCGCCTCATACTGTTTTCCACGGAGATAGGACTTCTGTTCTTCTGTCAGGTTGCGGCGGCCAAGCTGATTTTTGCAAATCCAGACAATAGTGGCGTACAAAAGAAGGACGGAGCCCTGGAGCCCCGCCCTTTTGCTTTAGATGTATTGGAGTGTCTTGCCATACATACGATTCCGCCGGTTCTGCTGGGCAGTCCCATCACCGTCCACGTAGACCTCCACGTTGTTGTCCTGGATGGCCCGGACGATCTGGTTGACTCCGGCCATAATGGCATTGACCACAACGTCGGTGTCCTGCGCGTCCCGGAAGGTGTCGTACATCAGATTTTGTGGAGTGACGATCTCGGGGTTTCGCCGTGCGCCGGGGTACTCGCCCACCAGAGCCGCCGTCGGTTCGGTCAAAACGCCACCGCTTGCCAGTGCTGCCAGAGCTGGAACCACTGCAAGAGCTCCGCCTCCAGAGAGGGCGATTGCTCCAATAGTGATACCAGCAAGGCCCACACCGATTGCAGGAGCGGCCCAGCTTTTGCCTGCCCCTGCGCGATCTCCTGCCCCATCTTCCGGGCCATCTCCACTCCGTCTGTGCCAGAGCCCTCCACGGTCACGCTTTCAGAGGTGGTGCGGTTCTCCTCCTTTTCAGCTTTAATCCGGTCGGCCTCCTCCTGGGTGTCTTGCTGGTCAGCACCATAGACATCCTCGGTGACCGTAATCATCGGCTGCACACTATTTGCCCACCGGCCCCTGATCTCCTCCAGGTGCTTGTCCAGGTTGCGGGCGGCCTGCCAGGCCATTGTCGCCTGGGTGACAGTCGGGGCCCCCATCTGCTGTCCGCTGTATGTAACCACATCAGGTAGCAAATCCAGCACATCGCCGTCACCAACGGGGCCGTACAGCCGCAGTCCCCAGAAGTCCCGCTTGATTTGCTCCAGGTCCCGGCCAAAGTCGTCCACACTGGGTACTGACACCTTAAAATCGGACTTTTGCGCCAGCTTGTCCAGGCACCGAAGGCACACATAATTACCCCCAGCCCCCTCCACAAGGGCCTCCAGCTCCGTCCTGGACAGGGTGCGGTCGAAGTCCCGATATGCGGAAATCTGGGCCAAAAAGGCCGGATTTGCGGGTTCACTCACCCAACAGGCCAACGTCTCCTTCATCAGGTCCACTTCTACACCCACATCTCTCCACATCTCATTAAACATATTGAGGAGCTGGGCGCGGTACTCCCTTTTAGCCTCCTGCTTCTGCTGCTCCATCGCCTCGGAGGTGTACAACCCTTTGTTGCGGTTGCAAGCCTCCCTGTACTTGGGCCATAAGGCCTCCGCACCGGCCACATACCGCCGCCCTAAGTTGATGAGCTCCGCCAGGGACTTGTCCGCCTGCTTGTTGATGTTTATGTAAGACACTGCCATTTTCAAAATAAAATCACTCCTTTGGTGCCTGGGGCGGATGAAAGAAATCTCCACGGCGGGGGTAAAGGAGAGCTGCTTCTCGTCCACCATCTTTTGCAGATCAGGGACAAGCTCGGTCAGGCGGATATACCGCTGCACCTGCTTGTAATTCATGCTGTTGCGATCTCCAACGATCTGCGTGGAGCGTTTTCCTGCGTCCCGGTCATCCTCGCCGGGGCGGGCTCCTTGGTGCTTTATGGCCTCCACCTGCTGCTTCAGCGCAGCGGCCTTTTCCGTGGGTAAAATCTTCTCCCGGTGCCGCAGGTTGTCATCCGTCATGGCGAGGATAGCCTCGTCATCAGTCATGTTGCGGACAATACAGGGCATATTGACAAACCCAGCCAATTCGCTGGCCCTCTGGCGGCGGTGTCCGGCGATGATCTCATATCCGCCACCCTCACGGGGCCGCACCAGCGCAGGCTGATTGACCCCGGCAGCCTTGACCGACTCTACCAGCCCCTGCATTTCCGCATCGTCCCGGACGCCAAAGGGGTGATTTTTGAACGGGTGCAGATCGGAAAGATTGAGATAGACAATCTCCTCTTTCACGCCACGGGTGGCATCCCGAGGGGCGGGCGACTGCTCGGTTGCAGCTGGGGTCTCTGTTTTGACGGGAGCGCCTTTCCCGGCAGGCGGTTTGCTTTGGGACATTTTGTCCCGAGGTTGCGGCTTGGCCTTGTCGGGGGCCGCCTTGTCAGCCCTGGCCGGGCCATCTTTCACTTTGTCCGTCTGCTTGCCCTTATCCGGGGCCGCAGCCTTTTCCGGGGGTTTGCCCTTCGTCGCCCCATCCCGGGCAGCGGTAAAATCCACCACCTTTCCAGCGGGGGCAGGATCTCCTATGCTGGGGATCGTGGTCTGCTTCTCGTCCTTGCCCGGCTGCGGTGTACCCTCCATAGACGGAGCAGGAGCGACCTTATCTTTGGGAGCCTCCTTATCCGCCGGAGCCGGTTGCTCCGCCGTAGGGGGCGTTGCCACTTTGGACGCACCCTCTACCACGGAGGCATCCGCCTTGGCCGGAGCGGGCTGATCCTGCACCGAGGAATCGGCTTTGACAGGCTCCACCTTTCCCGGCTTGGGGGGCTCGTCTACCTTCCCGGCGTCGGGAATATTCTTTTTATCGTCAGCCATCTAAAAACCTCCTTCGTTGTGAAATAGAAAAAGCCAGCCCGATGGCTGACCTGTGGGGGAGTACCCCTCCTTTCTGGCTGAATATATGAAAACGCCACCCGTAGTCCCGATGGGCGACATAATCTCAATTGTAATTTTCGACATCATATTCTGCAAAACAAAGACGGACTGGCCGTATCTGCTGAGTTTGGCAAAATAGAAGTTCCTTATGGCTGTGTCCGTATCCACTTCTGTCACAGCTCCG
>CASFKT010000002.1 GCA_949295195.1 uncultured bacterium
CCGTCCGGCTCACTCCCCGGCCGCCCTCGCGGACGACCTGTTTATATTACCACCGCTTCCTCACTTTGTCAAGCACTTTTTTCAAATCTTTTTCGATTTGTTTTCGCGCTTAACTCGCTCTGGAAGGGAGTTTTCCGCTGCCCTCGCGGACAGCTTACGTAGGATACCACACCGCCCTCCCCTTGTCAAGCACTTTTTTCCTCTTTTTCGCGTTTTTTCTGCCGGGCCTCTCTGTCGCTTCTCTATCCTTTCGCTCCCACCAAGGCCGCAGGGCTGTGATTCCTTTGGATTTTAGACCTCTCACGCCTTGCTGCGGCTGGTTTTCCATTGACTTTACCGTCCGGATTCGCTATCATAAACTATATTCTATATAAGGAGATACAGAAAACGCCATGACCTTAGACCAGTTCAAAGCTGCCCGCAGCGTGCTGCAGGGCGTGATCCGCACCACCAACCTGATCCACTCCCCTGCCCTGTCTAAGAGCTGTGGAAACCAGGTCTATCTGAAACCGGAAAACATGCAGGTCACAGGGGCCTACAAGATCCGCGGGGCCTATTATAAGATCAGCACCCTCTCTGACGACGAGAAAAGCCGCGGCCTGATTACCGCCTCGGCCGGCAACCACGCCCAGGGACTGGCCTACGCCGCCCAGGCCGCCGGCGTTTCCGCCACCATCGTTATGCCCACCACAACTCCTCTGGTCAAGGTCAACAACACCAAGGACTACGGCGCCAACGTCATTCTCCACGGGGAGGTCTTTGATGAGGCGGCGGAAAAGGCCACCCAGCTGGCCCAGGAGGAGGGTCTCACCTATGTCCCCCCCTTCAACGACTTGCAGGTGTCCACCGGACAGGGCACCATCGCCTATGAGATCTTCCAGGACCTGCCCGATGTGGACGTGATCCTGGTCCCCATCGGAGGGGGCGGGCTGGCCGCCGGCGTGTCTACCCTGGCCAAGCTGCTCAACCCCAATGTCACCGTTATCGGCGTGGAACCCGAGGGGGCCGCCTCCATGAAGGCCAGTCTGGAGGCAGGCCATGTGGTCACCCTCCCCACCGCCAACACCATCGCCGACGGCGTGGCGGTAAAAACTCCCGGCGATCTGGTCTTCCCCTATGTACAGAAAAATGTGGACCACATCATCACCATCCCCGACGCGGAACTGGTGGAGGCCTTCCTGGATGTGATGGAGAAGCACAAGATGGTGGTGGAGAACTCCGGCCTGCTCACGGTCGCCGCTCTAAAGCACCTGGATTTTCAGGGGAAAAACGTGGTGTCCGTCCTCTCCGGCGGCAATATGGATGTGATCACCATGGCCTCTCTGGTCCAGCACGGGCTCATCATCCGGGGGCGGATCTTCACCTTCTCCGTTCTGCTCCCCGACCGCCCCGGCGAGCTCATGAGGGTATCCGCTCTTCTGGCTCAGCACAACGGCAATATCATCAAGCTGGAGCACAACCAGTTTGTCAATATCAACCGCCAGAACGGGGTGGAACTGAAGGTCACTTTGGAGGCCTTCGGCCAGGACCACAAGAAGGAGATCCTGAACAGCCTGCGCAGCGAGGGGTACAGCGTCCACGAGGTCAAGACCGCCGATTTCTACAACTGACCCCCAATCAAACTCCCGCCGCCCGCCGGAGGGATGAGCCTCTCCGGCGGACGGCTATCTGAAAAGCGGCAGGCTCCCGGACCGAGCCGGGCGGACAGTGGGGCCGTGGGCGCGGCCTGGAGCGCCCCCGGGGTCCGGAGCACACAGTTCCAGGAGGCGGCGCGCCGCCCCCTGCCTCCGCCCCATATTCTATGCGCCGCCCCCCGCCGCCGTCCCTCCGGGGGCCGGTCTGCTCCCACTGGATACAACAACGCCTGGAAAGTGAGGACTACCTTTATGATTAAAATTTCCCCCTCCATCCTCTCGGCCGATTTCTGCAACTTAGAGCGGGATATCCAGCGGGTATCCTCCGCCGACTACCTCCATGTCGATGTGATGGACGGCGTGTTTGTCCCCAACATCACCATCGGCGTCCCGGTGCTCAAGTCCATCCGGAAGCACACGGACATGTTTCTGGACGTCCACCTGATGATCGAAAAGCCGGTGCGCTACATCGAGGCCTTCGCCCAGGCGGGGGCCGACCTGCTCTCGGTCCATCTGGAGGCAGACTACCCCACCCAGATCGCCCAGGCCCTGAAACTGATGGGGCAGTGCGGGGTAAAAAAGGCGGTGGCCCTGCGGCCCATTACCAAGGCAGAGGCCATCCTCCCCTATCTGGAGGAGCTGGACCTGGTGCTGGTGATGACGGTGGAGCCCGGTTTCGGCGGGCAGGCCTTTATGGAGTCCCAGCTGGACACCATCCCCCCGCCTGCGAGCTGGAGGTGGACGGAGGCATCGCTCCCAAGACCGCCCCCCTGGTGGTGGAGGCCGGGGCCAATGTGCTGGTGGCCGGCTCCGCCGTGTACGGAGCGGAGGACATCCCCGCCGCCATTCAGGCCCTGCGGATCCAGCCGTAGTATGGAATATGGAAAGCGGTGTACTTATGAAAACTTATAAAGTGTGTACTGCTAATACTCCGGAAGACGCAGAGCTCCAGATGAATGATCTGGCTCAGCAAGGATGGTCCGTTACCGCCGTTACCTTTTGGCAAACTGTTATGCGCTACCAATTGGTTATCACATTTGAGAGGGAAGCCTAAGGAAACTTCCTTTTTCAAACTCTTTATCGTTCTTTTTGTCGGAGGTTCTTTCTCATGCAGTATTTTCCCCCCGCGCTGGAAACCTTAGTGGAGCAGTTTGCCAAGCTGCCGGGTGTGGGCGTCAAATCCGCCCAGCGTCTGGCCTTTTACGTGCTGTCCATGTCGGAGGAGGACGCCAACGCCTTCGCCCAGGCCATCCTCAGCGCCAAAACAGCCATTCACTGCTGCCCCGTCTGTCAGAATCTCACAGAGGGGGACGGCCCCTGCTCCATCTGCTCCAGCCCCCGGCGGGACTCCTCCACCATCTGTGTGGTGGCCGACCCCAAGGACGTGGTGGCTATGGAGCGCTCCCGGGAGTACCAGGGGCTCTACCATGTGCTCCACGGGGTGATCTCCCCCATGAACCATGTTGGGCCCGACGACCTGCACATCAAATCCCTGGTGGAGCGGGTGGCCGCCGGCGGCATCCAGGAGGTCATCATGGCCACCAACCCGGACACCGAGGGGGAGGCCACCGCCATGTACCTCTCCCGGCTCCTGAAACCCTTCCAGGTCAAGGTCACCCGGCTGGCCTACGGCATCCCGGTGGGCAGCCACCTGGAGTACGCCGACGACGCCACCCTCATGCGGGCGCTGGAGGGGCGGAGGGAAATCTGACGGAAACGAGGTGAGGACCATGCCCCGGCCAACCCCAGTATCCCGGCACTATCTGTTTAAGTTCTTCTTCCGGCTGGCCGTGTTTCTCCTGATCCTGGCCCTCTACCTCCTGGCCCCTGACACCCTGGACATCTTCCATGCGGGAATGCTCTCCCCCACCGGCATTCTGTGGCTGTGCGTGCTGCTCTCCATGCTGGCCCAGCTCAGTCCCAAGAGCCGCCTCACCGCCGGGTGCATGAAGCAGTTTCCCGGCCGGTTCTCTCCGGTTCCCGGTTATGACCCTCAAGCTCTGAGTCAGGCGGTTCGAAATCAGAACCGCGGGGCACTTAAAGTTCTGGCGGTCTGGCTGGCAATCAATCTGGCGTTCGGGGCCGCTTATCACGCGGGTCTGCTGGATGTTCCAGATCTGATTCTGCTGTGCGCCCTATGTTATGTATGTGACCTGGTGTGCGTCCTGTTTTTCTGTCCCTTCCAGTTTTTTCTGATGCACAACCGCTGCTGTGTCAACTGCCGCATCTTTGCCTGGGGAGCCTGGATGATGGCCGCTCCTCTGATGCTGGTCCCCCATTTTTACGCCCAGTCCCTCTTCGGAACCGGAGTGCTGGTACTTGCCGTCTGGGAGATTCGTTACCGCCGCCACCCGGAGCGTTTCTGGGAGGGCTCCAATCAGACACTTCAGTGCGCACAGTGCTCGGAACAGCTGTGCCGGTATAAAAATCGGCTGTACAGAGCCGCAAAGTCATAAGAAAGGGCCCCGGCGTGCTTGCGCCAGGGCCCTCCCTGTGAGGAAAGAGAAGAAAGAGAATGTGATCAAACAAAAAGCGCCGCCGTTCCCAAGAACCGCAGCGCCTTTGCTTGTTCTGGAGTTTACTCCTCTCCCTTCCATCTGTCAAGCCCTGCCGCCTAAGTTCAGCAGGTTTACTTAAAATTCTCATCGTCCTTGTCTTCTCTTTTTTCATATTAGCCATTCCTTTTCGTTCTTCTGATGCGTTGCAGGGTTTTGCCGCTTTCTTCGCAGCACAAGCAAATTCCATGTCTGATCTCCCATCTCAAAAACTTTTTAAAATTCCCATCTCAAAAACTTTTTAAAATTTGCTTGACATTGTTCTTACATTATGGTATGCTAATTAAGCGCTCAAACGAGACCGGAACCACCCGTTGCCGGAGTGGCGGAATTGGCAGACGCCCGGGACTTAAAATCCCGTGGGAGTAATCCCGTGCCGGTTCGACCCCGGTCTCCGGCACCATATCGCGGGATAGAGCAGTTGGTAGCTCGTCGGGCTCATAACCCGGAGGTCGGAGGTTCAAGTCCTCCTCCCGCAACCAGAAATCCGCTGGAATCGCCTGATTCCAGCGGATTATTTTTGCTTTCTGCAACTTTTTCGCGAGGTTTATTTTGAGTTTCTGAATCTGACCCAGATTCTGACCCATACGGGAATTTTTCTGGACTGGAGAGGGCTATAAACTGCTGGAGAGGACGTGTTCCATCGCTTCCGCCGCCTGCCGCTGGGCCGAGGTGGTCACATGGGCGTAGGTGTCCAGGGTGAACCCGGCGCTGTAGTGACCCAGCATGCCGGAGACGGTTTTCACATCCACTCCGTTTTGCAGGGCCAGGGTTGCGAAAGTGTGCCTCAAATCGTGGAACCTGACTCGAGGCAGTCCCGCCCGTTTCAGCACCCGGTGGAGCATGTGGAGCACACTGTCTGGGGACATGGGGCCGCCAGTAGAACCGGGAAACACCCAGGGACAGCTCCCCACTTTCTTTTTCTGCTGATTCAGAACGTCTACCGTATCCTTTGCCAGAGGCAGGGTGCGGTAGGCGTTTTTTGTTTTCAGGGGTGCTTCCACCACCTCGCCGTTGATTCTTGCTACCTGCCGCTTTACCCGGAGGTCGCCTTTCTCAAAATCAAGGTCCTCCCACTTGAGCCCCAGCAGCTCTCCCCGCCGCAGGCCGGTGGCCAGTTCCACGTAGTACAGCTCGAATACGCCGCTCTCTTTGGCTTCCCGGAGGAAGGAGGCCAGCTGTTCCACCGGAAGCGTTTTCATCTCTCTGTGCTCCACCTTCGGCAGGGCACAGCCGTCTGTGGGATTCACAGCGATGAGCTTCTGCTCCCCAGCCAGCTTCATGGCAGAGGCGATGATCTGGTGGAGGTTCCGCACGGTCTTGGAGCTTAGACCCTTGCTCTGCTTTTTGCTCTCGATGCGCTCCACTCTGCCGCTGCTGAGCAGCTTTTTGTAGAGCTTCTGTAGATCCAGAGAGGATAGCTTTCCAAGGGGAATCTCCCCGATGTTGGGCTTGATGTGGTTGTCGATGTAGCCCCGGTAGGTCTGGTGGGAGGATGGTCTCACCTTCACCTTGGCGTAGTTCTCGAACCAGATGTCCATCCACTCCCCCACGGTGTATTTCTTGGCTTTTGTCTGATCTACGATCTTTGCTTCCTCAATAGCCTGCTTCAGTTTGGCTCTGGCCTCCGCCTGGGTCCGACCCAGGACGTTCCGGTAGATAGCCTTGCCCGTCTCCGGGTCGTGGCCGGCGGTGTACCGGCCCTCCCAGCGGCCGTCCTTCCGTTTTCGAAGATTGCCCTCCCCGTTGGCTCTGCGTTTTGCCATAGCCCTCACCGTCCTTCCGGGAGGGCAGTCAGACTGCCGTCGTCCTCGTCCAGTGCCTCGATTGCTACCCGCATCCCCAGCCGGAACCCCAGGATGAAGTTCTCCAGGGCCAAGGTGCTGCCGATCTCATTCTCTGCATTGAGGAGCCGCAGGAGCATGGTTTTCTCCTCCCCTTCCAGCAGAGCGGTGAGCTTCTCCTCGTATTCCTCCGCCTGGTCCATGGCCTGCTGCAGTGGAGAGCCTGGGGTGATGTCCTGCTCGTTGGGTGTGATTTTCCCGAAGTAGAGATCTTCCAGTATGTTTCGCATGTGTGCCGCCTCCTTTGTAACGACACACAATACCACAGAAACAGAAAATAGCCAGGGCTGTGGCGCAGAGTTATCAAACAATTCACACTTTCCCGCTGGGAGTCCTCTTTGTCAACACCGTCGCATTTTCCAGTTCCGGAGCGGCTTCCATTCTTTGTTTAGGCGGCGCAATTTTTGAGAAGCCTGACATATTGCTGTGCACAGCGTCGGTGAAAAAGCCGGGAACCTTTTGGAACCGCTGGATTTTCTCAAATCTCCGACCACCTAAAATTCAAAAAGCCCTTTCAGCGACCACCTGGCACGGCGCTGAGGCGAAATCCCGCAATCCCTTGACACGCCCCGCTCTGCGGGGCGTTGTGACCGGGAGGCGGGCGCTTTGCGACCACCTCCCTTTATCCTAGTTCTAAAATCGAACGCCCCTGGTTCCAGCGAAACAGCCATAACCAAGGGCGGAAGAATCATGTTCAGAGAGAAAAAATCCGGCGCTGAAATGGAAAATATGGCAGCCCTTTGGACATCCGTTTTCTGGTCTCGTCCTTCGCCTGCAAAGGCCCCTCAGCGGCGACATCCTGGTTTGCTGGGACCACCGGTGCCCTGTATCCAATCGTCTCACACAGGGCGGCACAGGGGCAGCACGGCGGGATTTCTTTTCTTGGTGTGTAAAGGCACCGCAGCATTTTCTTTCTCTGCAGATAAAGTGGGTCCGGGCTTCCGCCCGGAAATCGTGTCGGCTGCCGCTCGCGGCAAGCCAAACGCTCTGCTTGCCCCACCCGAGGGTGGGTAAAACTGTCCCCGCCCTATTGCTGGTAACGGTCCAAGCAACCTTCTCTCCATGGTTCCTGATGCCAGAATAAACATGTCCTTCTTTTATGAAATTGCTTGACGAATGCGAAAAAATGGGATAGTCTAAGCATAAATCAAAGTATTGTCATACATAGGAGGAATGAGCAGAGTTTCATTTTCCTATCGCAAATCAGGGCAGCTTTGGCCGTTGATTGGGGGAATATAGTATGGCTGAGCAAGCAAGTTATTTGAAAAATTTGAAATCCGAGTCGGTTGTGCAAAAAGTAATCAATTGCTTGACTGATGGCATGGTCTCCGGCGAACTCAAGCCTGGTGACAAGCTCCCAACAGAACCGGAACTAGCTGCCACACTTGGTGTAGCCCGTACCTCGGTCCGCGAGGCAACTAAAATTTTAACATATCTCGGTGTGCTGGAGAGCCGCCGCTCTGAGGGAACCTTCGTGGCCAACGGCTTCCAGGAGAGCATGATTGATCCTATGGTGTATGGAATCATTCTCAATAAAGGGGAAGATTTCGACAGTCTGATGGAGCTGCGGGAGCTCACTGAAGTAGGTATTCTCCGTCTTGCCATCAAAAAGCGCAGTGAAGAAGGACTAGAAACTATCCGCGAAAAGCTGGATGCCTTTTCCGATGCAGTGGAGCAGGAAAATTTAACGGCAGCTTTTCAGGCGGATAACGACTTTCATGATGCAGTTTCTTCCCTATGCCAGAATGATTTGGTAGATAAAATCAATCGTGTGGTTCGAGTGCTCACCTATGCAGTACGACAGAAAACTGTCTATACTATGATTCAAACTGGCAGGGGACAGGAGCTGCTTCAGGCCCACTGGAAAATCTACGAGATTCTCTATACAAAGAATATGGAGGGGCTGGAAGAATTCATTCATGACACTTATTTTTTAGATGTGGCATCCGAAAACAAGTGATCGTCTAATTCAGCGATAGCCGCAGCGCAGAAATACACGCTGCGGCTATCGTTTTCTTTTTGTCGAATATATATAAACTTCACTGTTCTTTTCCAGCAAAAAGCAGAAAGTTTACTATCCCCATTGACAAACTCCACTCAAGATGATATTACATAGCTATGTCAGACAAAGTACATAATACAAAAGAGCGGACTGAAATGTACCAGGGGATAGGGCCCGATCTCCTATTGGTGCGAAAATCACATTTTTTCTTTTTAGGAGGGTGATTATGAGAAGGAAACGAATCCAAACCATCGGCGCCATTCTAACACTGGCTTTGCTCGTCACAGGATGTGCCAACAGCGGTACGGAACAGCGTGAGGATGGCGAGTACCAAACCATTGAACTGACCATGGCTGTCAACGGCACAGACAACCAGATTGATGCCCGTGTGGGCGACTATTTCGCTCAGTTGGTATCAGAACGCTCCGGGGGCAATGTCACCGTGGCGGTCTTCCCCAACGATCAGTTGGCTAACGGAAATGCCTCTCGCGGGATCGAAATGATCGCCTCTGGCAGCATTGACCTGGCGGCCTACGCCACTTGCACTCTGGCGGTCATCGACGAGAAGCTCCCGGTGGCCACCATTCCCTGGATCTTTGACGACTACGCCCAAGCCCGGGAGGTCATCGACACCACCGGCGGTGAGTATTACGCTCAGCGCCTGGCTATGAAGGGCATGACCTATCTGGGTTCCTTCCACAACGGCTTCCGGCAGATCACCAATTCCAAGCACGAGGTCACCACTCCGGCGGATATGGAGAATCTAAAGATCCGCGTTCCCGGCAGCGTAGTATACATGGGATTCTTCCGGGCCCTGGGGGCCGACCCCACCTCCATGAACTGGAGCGAGGTGTTCACCGCCATCCAGCAGGGCACTATCGACGGCCAGGAGAACGGCGTGAGCATCACCTCCACCTCCAAAATGCAGGAGGTTCAGGATTACCTGACCATGTGGAACTACTCCTATGAAAACGACCTGTTTGTGGCGAATACGGAGATCTGGGAGAGTCTGGAGCCTCAGACTCAGGAGCTCCTTCAGGAGTGTGCCACCGAGGCATGTGAGTGGGGCCGGGACGTTCTGGAGGAAGAGGAGGCCGAGATTCTGAAGGAGTTCGAAGCCGCCGGTATGACCATCACCTATCTCACCGAGGAGGAGCAGGCTGCCTTTGACGAGGCCATCGCCCCCTTCAAGGCGGAGATGGAAGCGTATTTTGGTCCCGAGGCCTGCGCCGCATTTGGAATCACAAATTAACGGAGGGAGGTACATACAGCCATGAAAATTTTAGACTGGATCGAAGAGATCATCTGTGTATTCTGCACCGTTGTCATGACCGCTCTGGTGTTCGCCAATGTGCTCTCCCGCTATGTATTTCACAGCTCCCTCTCCTTTTCAGAGGAGATCACCACCTATCTGTTTGTGCTGTTGAGCATGATGGGTACCGCCATCGCCGCCAAACGCCGGGCTCACCTGGGGCTGTCTATCATCACCGATGCCGTGGGGCCCAAGGTCCACAAGGCACTCATGGTCATCGGCTTTGGGATCGCCACTGTCTTCTCCGCTGCCCTGTTCTACTACGGCATTCTGATGGTAATGAACCAGTACAATCTGGGGATGCAGACTTCCGCCATGCAGTGGCCCGAGTGGATCTATGCCACCTTTGTGCCCTTCGGCGCGTTCTTTGTCACCATCCGCTTTGCCCAGGCACTTATTCAGGAGCTGAAAGCTCATCCGGAGGATCACAAACATCTTGAAGAAGGAAGGGAGGCGTCCGGCACATGATCGCCGCTGTTCTGTTTATCAGCTTCGCCGTTCTGCTGCTGATCGGCACGCCCATCGCCGTCTGTCTGGGCGTTTCCAGCGTCATCTCCATGCTCATCCAGGGGGCGGGCCGTCCTTTGGACACCGTCATGAGCAGCTTGCCCCAGCTGTTTTCCTCGTCTACCAGTAAGTTCGTGCTCCTGGCCATCCCCTTCTTTATTCTGGCCGGCAACATTATGGATAAGGCCCAGATCTCCAAGAGACTGATCCGCTTGGCGGAGACCTGTGTGGGCCACCTGCAGGGCGGCCTGGCCATTGTATGCGTTATTGTATCCTGCTTTTTCGCAGCCATATCCGGCTCCGGTCCGGCCACCGTGGCCGCGCTGGGTCTGGTGATGATCCCCGGTATGATCCGCTCCGGCTACAGCCCCTCCTTCTCCGCCGCTCTCATGGGCTGTGCCGGCGCGATCGGGGTCATTATTCCACCCTCCATCACCTTTGTGGTATACGGCTCTATTGCGGATACCTCTATTGGCGACTTGTTCAAGGCCGGTGTTATCCCAGGATTGATTATGGGTGCGGCCCTGATTATTACCGCTCTGCTCATCGGTCGGAAACTAAAATTGGAATCCTTACCGAAGGCCAGCTGGCGGGAGCGCTGGATAGCCTTTAAAGAAGCGTTCTGGGGACTGCTGATGCCGGTTATCATCCTGGGCGGCATCTATGGCGGCATCTTTACTCCTACTGAGGCGGCCGCTGTTTCGGTTGTGTACGGGTTATTTGTGGGTGTGTTCATCTATAAGACCGTCCGGATCAAGGAGCTGTGGGCTATCATCATCGACTCGGCCAGCACCACCGCCACCGTTATGTTCATTACCGCGGCGGCCAGCATGTTCGCCTATGTACTCACCCGGGCCCGCCTGGATGTGGCTATCAGCGGCGCTTTGGAAAACATCACCGGCGGCTCCACCATCGTGTTCTTCCTGATCGTCAACATCATCCTGCTCATTGCGGGCTGCTTTCTGGACTCTACCTCTGCTCTGTATATTTTTACTCCACTGTTTGTCCCCGTGGCTCAGGCCCTGGGCATCGACCTCATCCATCTTGGCGTAGTTATGATCGTCAACCTGGCCATCGGACTGTTCACTCCTCCTGTGGGAGTCAACCTGTATGTGGCCTGCGGCGTAGCCAAGGTAAATTTGAAGCAGATCTCCAAGGCTGTGGTCCCGCTTCTGATCGCATCCATCGTCGTGCTTCTGATCATTACCTATATCCCCGGCATCTCCACTATGTTCACATCGTAAACTCTGCTTGAAGAAAGGTGAGTATCATGAAGGAAACCACAAGCATCACTCAGCTGCAGAACACCTGTATCGACCTGAAAAAAAATGTCATCTCTATGATCCATAAAGCCCAGTCTGGCCACCCCGGCGGTTCCCTGTCTGTGGCTGAGTTCATTACAGCCTGCTATTTCCGGGAGATGGATCTGGACCCCAAGGACCCAAAGTGGCCTGACCGGGACCGTTTCGTCCTCTCTAAGGGTCACGTGTGCCCTGCTCAATACGCCGCATTGGCCATGCGCGGCTTCTTCCCGATGGAGGAACTGGACACTCTGCGGAAAGAGGGCTCCATACTCCAGGGACATCCGGATATGAAGAAGTGTCCCGGCATCGATATTTCTACCGGCTCTTTAGGGCAGGGACTGGCCTGCGGAGTGGGTATGGCCATTGCCGCCAAACTGGACCAAAAGTCCTACCGGGTGTTCGTCGCCGTGGGAGACGGTGAGTGCAACGAAGGTGAGATCTGGGAAGCCTGCCAGACCGCCTATAAGTACCAGTTGGATAACCTGGTTGTCTTTGTGGACTACAACAACCTGCAGTTGGACGGCACCTGCGACGAAATCATGCCCCCCATTGATCTGGGCGCTAAGTTCCGGGCATTTGGCTTTGATGTATACGAGATCAACGGTAATGACATGGGTCAGATGGTAGCCGCCCTTGACCTGGCGGAAGCCGTCAAGAACGGCAGACCTAAATGCATTTTTGGACACACCATCAAGGGAAAGGGCGTCTCCTTCATGGAGAACCAGTGCGGCTGGCACGGCGTGGCTCCCAACGACCAGGAGTATCAGCAGGCTATGGCAGAATTGGACCAGCAGTATGTGAAGTGCTGAAGGAGGAAACGAAGATGAGCGAAACATTAAAAAAGGCCACCCGAGACGGGTTTGGTGATGAGATTGTAGCGCTTGGCAAGGAAAACTCTAATATTTTAGTAGTTGACGTGGACATCGGCAAGTCCTGCAAAACAGGCGCCTTCCGCAAGGAACTGCCGGAACAGTACCTGAATGTAGGCATTGCCGAACAGAACGCTGCCGGTGTGGCTGCTGGCCTGGCCACCTGCGGTAAGGTCCCCTTTGTAGTTACCTATGCCGCCTTCGGCTCCATGCGGATGTGTGAGATGATCCGTCAGGAAATCTGTTACCCCCACCTGAATGTAAAGATCGCCTGCTCCCACGGCGGCGTCACTCCGGCTAACGACGGCGCCAGCCACCAGAGCATCGAGGACATGGGCATTCTGCGCACCATTCCCAATATGACCGTTATTATGCCTGCCGACTACTGGGCTGCCCGGAAGCTGGTGCGTGCTGCTGCAGAATTTGACGGACCCGTTTACTTGCGCTTCACTCGGGACGCCATCCCGGTCATCTATGACGAGAATGACACATTTGAGATTGGCAAAGCCAATCAGCTCCGGGACGGCAGTGACGTGGCCATCATCGCAAACGGCGATACGGTCCGCCTGGCTCTGGAGGCCGCTGAGACTCTGGCAGCTGCTGGGATCTCCGTCCGTGTACTGGATATGCACACCATCAAGCCTCTGGATGTGGAGGCCGTCCATGCCTGCGTCGCAGACATCGGAAAGATTATCACCGTGGAAGACCACAATATTCTCAACGGCTTGGGCAGCGCAGTGGCCGATGTGGTTGCCGAGTCAAACGGAGCTCTCCTCCGTCGAGTGGGCATTCAGGACCAGTTTGGCATGTCCGCCCCCTACGACCGCCTGCTGGCCATGAACGGTGTGACCACCGAGCACATTGTGGAACTGGCGCATTCCCTGTGCGGTAAATAAGCATTCCGCCCGCCATTCTCTCGGATAGGATAGTGTAACATTCCATTTCAAAACAGAATTATGCGGAAAGGAAGTTTAAATCATGCTGGATTTTAACGGTCAGGTCGTCCTCATCACTGGAGCCGGCTCTCCCAAGGGGATCGGCCGTACCATCGCCCACACCTTCGCCCGCCAAGGAGCTCAGGTGGTCATCACAGATATTAACCAAGCTGGCCTGGATGCCAATGTCAAAGAGATGGAGGACAATGGCTGGAAGGCCTGCGGTATTGCCGGCAATATCTGCGACAAGGAGTCGGTCGACTCTCTGGTAAAAACCGTGGTAGACAAGTTCGGCCGTATTGACGTGCTGGTCAACAATGCAGGTGTGTCGCAAAAGGTAACGGTTGCCGATATGACGCTGGACGACATGAAGCGCATTTTCAACGTAAACATGTTCGGTCTGTTCCTGATCACCCAGGCTGTTTGCGAGGTAATGAAGAAGCAGCAATATGGCCGCATTGTCTCTCTCAGTTCCGTCTCTGGCAAACGAGGCGGCGGTGTATTTGGCGGCGCACACTATTCCGCCTCCAAGGCCGCTGTGCTGGGATTCTCCAAAAATTTGGCCCGGGAGATTTCACAGTACGGTATTACCACTAACTGTGTATGCCCCGGTCTGATCAATACCGAAATCTGGAAAAGCATGCCCCAGGAGCAGGCTGATGCCGTAATCGCTGGAATTCCTATGGGCCGGCCTGGTGAGACTCAGGAGGTTGCTGACGCCATTGTGTTCCTCGCATCTAAAGAGGCGTCCTACATTACCGGTGAGGAAATCGATATCAACGGTGGCTCCCATATGGATTGATCCGCAAATTTTTCCTGCCTATCTTTTATATCAATGGTGTATCAAGCTATTCAAATATAATCTGCAATGTTTGGACTTTTTACTTTGATGACCCAAAATCTGACCCAGAACCGGAAAAACTGGGGTGGAACAGAGAGGACACAACCTCCGAATTTTGGCTCATTTTAAGTCTGAAAACGCCTGGAAAGCGTTGAAGCACAGCAAATGGACAAACCAGCAGCAGCTCATAACCCGGAGGTCGGAGGTTCAAGTCCTCCTCCCGCAACCATAGAAAAACCCAGTGATTGCAAGGCTTTGCGCCCTCGGTCACTGGGCTTTCTTTTTGTTTGCAGGGGGCAAAAGCGGGACTTTAGCGGGACTGTGCCCCTGATTTACCGTGCTTTGAGCATAAAAGAACGGCCCAGGCATCCACGCCCAGGCCGCTCTATGTGGTAGGTTTACTTGTACTTTCCGGCGCAGGCCAGAATAATCATGACTGGCAGCGCCAGAATAAAGAAGATAATCATAAAGCCCACTCCCTTGCCTCTATGGTATCACTACGCCTGTTTCCTGTAAAGCAGATTATCCAGAGTGTCGCTTGCCTTTTCGTCGCTCTTGGCAAGCACATGGCTGTAAATATCCAGCGTGGTTGAAACTTTGGCGTGTCCCAGCCGCTTTGAAACGGTGAGAATGTCCACGCCCTGGGCGATCAATAGACTGGCCTGTGTGTGCCGGAATTTGTGGGGGTGGATAGGCGGCAAGTCGTGGCGTTTGGAGAATTTATAAAGCCAGTCTGTGGGGCTGTCCGGGTGCATCGGCCCGCCGTTCTCCGCCGTCAGAACATAGCCGGAGGGAGTGATCCCCAGTTTTAGGAATGTGGCTGCCTGCTCCGCCCTCCAGCGTTTCAGAAGGGCCATCACAGAAGGAGAGACGGAAACATAGCGGTTTTCTCCAGTCTTTAGCGTGGTGCTGATTGCGCCGCTCTCCGGCGTGTAAACACGGTTCTCGCAGAGATACAACTTGTTTTCCGTCCAGTCTACATTCTCCCAGCGCAGGCCCATGATCTCGCCACGGCGGGCACCTGTGGCAATCAAAAGTTGCACACAGACTTGCCATTTCAGTGGCTCCGTTTCCAGCGCCTTTAGAATGGCCTGCACTTCCTCCACTTCAAAAGCGTCCATTTCGTGTTTTTGCAGTTTGGGCGGCGTGGCCCGCTCCGCTGTGTTGAATGGGATCAACTGCTCTTTCACCGCCTGGGCCAGTATGGTGCTGATAACCCGGTGATGCTCCACAATGGTCTTGCAGATAACCCGCCGCCTGTTTTCTTGTTCTGCCCCGGCTCTGACAGCTTTGCATACAGGCGGTTCAAATGGTCGGGCCGGAGGTCTTGTAGCTTAATAGGGCCGATTTCGGCGTTGATCCGCTTCAGCATATCCTTGTAGCGGACAGCGGTTTTCACCTTTAGGCCGTTGCGCTCTTTCAGTTCCACCACATAAGCGGCGTACTTCTCAAAGGTCGGCTTTTCAATGGAAACTTGCCCCTGCTTGCAGGCTTCTTCAAAAAGTGTGGCCTGCCGCTCTAACTCTTTGGTGATCTGCCGTTTGGTCATGCCCGGCGTGGGCCGCCAGGTCATCATGTAATCTTTCAGCCGTGTACCGTCTGCGTTGCGTCCACGGAATACCCGGATTTGATAGCTGATGATCTCGCCATCTTTATTCCTGCGTGGTGTGATATTAGCCATATACTCCACCTTCCAGCTTTATAAGCAGCTTTATGGCCTCCAGCTTTTCGCCGGGTGTCGCTTTGGGGTTCTGCCTAATTTGACGCAGAGTGTTAATTGTGGCCTCCAGTTCGGCCCGCTCCCGCTCGTGGCGTTCCCTCCGGGCCTGGGCATTGCGCTTGCGGGTTTCGGCGGCTTGGGCGTGGGATTTATCCATCAACTTTTACCCCCTTGTCTTTAGCAATCGCTTTCAAATACGGAAGGGCCATTTCATCATCCATGTCAACATATTCACCAGCGGCCTCATATCCGATTTTACTACGCAACTGCTCAACCTCGCGCACAAGAGCGGCTCTCTGTGCTCCTTCATAACTGGATTCACAACCAGGGGCCAACTCATCCCCAACTGTGAGGGAATATTCTGTTTCTGCCCACCATAGAGCATCATTCACAGCGTGGAGAATATCACTAATGTCCTCCGCATCTTGGGTGCAGATTGCTTTTTGTTCTGCATCATTGAAAAAATCATCTAACACTTTCATGAGCAAACGACGCGCACGCATGACATAAACAAACTGACTATCCACAGCATTTCCAATAATCAATCTCTCTTTCGCGGTCGTTTTTGTAATATACATATTTTTCCTCCTTGTTTTGTCTCTCGGAGGTCAGTATAATAGATTTACCGGCCCCCTCGTGGTGGTTGGTACGGGCCTCTTGCATCTCGCTGTGGTAGGTGGGGATGCAGGGGGCTTTCCTGTTTTTTATTATACGCTTACTTGCACAAGTAAGCAATTCAGTAAAATGTACAATAATTTTGCCTGTGTGCTGTGCAGTGTGCTTACTTGCGCAATGAAGCAAAATGTGGTACAGTGTTTAAAAGTGAGGTGAAGGCTTTGGGTGGTAAGGCGAGTTCTGCCAGCAAAAACGCATGGAACGCCCGCAATTATGATAGAATCAATCTAACACTTCCAAAAGGGAAAAAAGAGGTTGTCAGCACTCACGCAAAAGATTGCGGTGAAAGCGTGAATGGCTTTATCAATCGTGCTATTGATGAAGCAATGGAGCGGGACATAGGACAGCAATAAAGTAATGATGTAGGAGAGGCCGGGGTGGAGTTCCCCGGCCCCTTTTATGTCGTGGTAGTATTGTATGGTGCGTGCTGTCCCTGAACCTGCTGGGCGATGGGCTGCGGGACGCCTTGGACCCGAAGTTGAGCCGGCATTAAGGAGGCATTGTGATGGAAAATAGAGTGTTAGATGTACGAAATCTGTCCGTCTCTTTCTCCTCCTTCGGCGAGACGACCAATATTGTCCGCGACGTGAGCTTCCACATTAACGAGGCGGAGACGGTTGGCATCGTAGGTGAGTCCGGCTGCGGCAAAAGTATGACTGCCATGGCCATTATGCAGCTGATTCAGCGGCCGCCCGGAGTGATCAAGGGAGAAATCCTAATGGAGGGGAAGAACCTGCTGGACCTGTCTGAGCGGGAGATGCGGAAGATCCGCGGCAATCAAATCTCCATGATCTTTCAGGAACCCATGACCAGCTTGAACCCGGTGTTCACCGTGGGCCACCAGCTGATGGAGGTCTTCCGGATCCATCAGAATATGAACCCCGCCAGAGCCAAACAGGCGGCCATTAATGTGTTGCGCATGGTGAAAATTGCTATGCCCGAACAGCGCGTCGATTCCTATCCCTACGAGATGTCCGGCGGCATGCGCCAGCGTGTGATGATTGCCATGGCTCTGGCCTGCAGGCCCAAGCTGCTCATTGCCGACGAGCCCACGACGGCCTTGGATGTGACCATTCAGGCTCAGATCCTGGAGCTGATGAGGGAGCTGAAGGAGAAGGTAGGCAGCTCCATCATGCTCATTACCCACGACCTGGGGGTCGTCAGCGAGGTGTGTTCTCGGGTGGTGATCTTCTACTGCGGACAGGTGGTGGAGGAGGCACCGGCCAGCGAACTGTTTCAGAATCCTCTCCACCCCTATACAGAAGGGCTGCTGCACAGTCTGCCTGTTCGCGGCAGCACAGAGAAGCTGTATGTGATTCCCGGAAGCGTCCCCAGTCCGGGCAAGCTGCCCCAGGGGTGTGTATTCCACCCGCGCTGCAAATATGCCACCGAGCGTTGCCGCTGTGAGTCCCCTCCTTATGTTCAAACATCGGAGGGCCATTCGGTCAAGTGCTGGCGCCATATGTGAGGAGAGCTGCGTATGAACAATCAGAATGTTTTAGTGGAGGTCCGGAACCTGAAAAAGTGGTTCCCTGCGAACAAGGGCCTCTCCCTGGGAGAGAAAAAGTATGTCAAAGCGGTAGACGACGTCAGCTTTCAGGTGTACCAAGGGGAGACCCTGGGGTTGGTGGGCGAGTCCGGCTGCGGCAAGTCCACGCTGGCCCGGAGCATTCTGCGGCTGATTGAGCCCACCTCCGGAGAGGTCCTCTATCGAGGGGATGACATCGTCAAAAAGAGCAAGAGCGAAATGAAGCGGATGCGCCAGCATATGCAGATTGTTTTTCAAGATCCCTACGGGTCCCTCCACCCCAAAATGCGAATTGGGGATATCATTGAGGCTCCCCTGGTCATCGCCCATCAGGGAAATAAGGAGGAGCGCCGGAAGCGGGTAGAGGAGCTCATTGAACTGGTGGACCTGAAAAAGGAGTATCTGGACCGCTATCCCCACGAGTTTTCCGGCGGCCAGCGCCAGCGGATTGTGATTGCCCGCACTTTTGCCACCAATCCGGATTTTGTCATCTGTGATGAGCCGGTGTCCGCCCTGGACGTGTCGGTGCGCTCCCAGATTTTGAATCTGCTCAGCGATCTGCAGGAGCGGCTGGGGCTGACGTATTTGTTTATCAGCCATGATCTGAGCGTGGTGGAGCACATCTGTGACCGGATTATCGTCATGTATCTGGGCAAAATTGTGGAGATGGCCGATGTGAAGGAGCTGTTTTCCAACCCCCTTCACCCGTACACCAAGGCGCTGCTCTCCGCCGCACCCCAGATCTATGAGGAGCACCGCCGGGAGCGCATCACCCTCCAGGGGGATGTACCCAGTCCGGCCAATCCTCCCATAGGGTGCCGGTTCCATACCCGCTGTCCCAACGCCACTGAGCGCTGTAAAACGGAGATTCCCCTGCGGGATGTGGGCAATGGACACTATGTCGCCTGCCATCTATTCAATCAATAAAGGAGCGACATGGCTATGAAAGAGTTTCGACTGCTTACCATCTCCGCCCCCACCCCCTATGAGCGGGGACTCCAGTATGGACAGCAGGCCAAAAAAGAGATCCCCCTGTGTGTGGAGACCTATCGGAATCGATTTGCCGGCACCCGGGGCCTGTCCTGGGAGGAGGCCCGGGAGATCAGTTGGATGTTTATTCCCTATATTGAGGCGGAAATGCCGGACATGCTGGAGGAGCTGAAAGGAATTGCCGCAGGCGCCCAGACAGATCTCAAGGATCTGATGGTACTCAACTGCAGGTATGAGATTCTTCACTTCCCCCATGAAAATGAGTGCACCGCCTTCGCCCTGCAGCGAGAGGCTACGGCCAACCACCACGTCTACATCGGTCAGAACTGGGACAACCGCCCCACCCTTTTGCCCCACAGTCTGCTGCTTCATATCACCGAGGAAGAAACCGGCCGCAAAATTTTTGGCCTCACCGAGGCGGGACAGCTGATTCGCAACGGCTTTACCAGCCGGGGCGTAGGACAGTGCTCCAACAGCCTGCGCAGCTGTCTGGATGTACGGGGGGCAGGCATTCCCAGCACCTTTGTCCGGCGCAAGCTGCTTACCTTGGATCGTTTGGAGGACATGGTGGCGCTGATCCGCCGTGCTCCCAGAAGCGTCTCAGTCAACTATTGCATCGCCAGCCGGGAAAATGCCGCCGCCGACATCGAAGCAGTACCCGGCCAACCGGTGCGTTTCGATCCCACTAACGGCATTTTGACCCACGCAAATCATCTGCTGGTGAACCGTGATCTGGACGTCTCCACCGCCAAGCGATTCCGCGGAGAGCGTCTATACGAGCTGCTGAGCCGGCTCACGGGAAAAATCACCACAGAGTACATTATGGAGTGCCTGCGGGATCACGAAGGTTATCCCCAGAGCCTGTGTTCCCATGTGACGGAAAACGGAAAACTGTGGCAGACAAACGCCTCGCTGATCTACGATCTGGATGAGCAACGGGCCTGGGTGTGCTATGGTCCGCCCTGCGAGGGAGAGTATAAGGAGTATTCGCTGTGAAAGAGAACGAGACTGCCCTATGTACCTGGCTGGAGAAGCACAGCGGCCAGCTGATCTCCATGTGCGACGACATCTTTACCCACCCGGAGACCGGGCGGGAGGAATTCTATGCCCAGTCTCTGCTGACCGGCTATTTGAAGGACCGGGGCTTTTCCGTGGAGCTGGGTGTCGGTGGCATCCCCACTTCCTTCCGGGCTGTGTGGGAGCAGGGAACCGGTGGTCCCGCCATCGGTCTCCTGTGCGAATACGATGCCCTGCGGGACTTTGGCCACGGCTGCGGCCACCATATGCAGGGCCCAGCCGTTGTGTCCGCCGCTGCCGCCGTCAAGGCCCTGTGGAAGGACGGACCGGCGAAGCTGGTGGTTTACGGCACCCCAGACGAGGAGTATGGGGACGGAAAAGTTACCATGCTGCGCAATGGGGCGTTCCAGGACCTGGACTTCGCCCTGATGACCCACGCCGGCCCCAATACCACGGTGGATGTAAAGAGCCTGGCCATGCGCTCGGCCTATGTGCGCTACCACGGGCGCTCGGCCCATGCAGCCATCAAACCGGAGGACGGGCGGAGCGCGGTGGATGCCCTGATGCTGGCCATTCACGGCATGGAACTCCTCCGAGAGCATGTCCGCTCGGACGTGCGCTTGCACTATGCCATCCGTAAGACAGGCCAGTCGGCCAATGTGGTACCGGACTTTGCCGAGGCGGAATTTGTGGCCCGCTCCTACTCCAGTGAGTATCTGGAACAGGTCTGGGCCCGCCTGGAAAGGGTGCTGCGGGGCGCAGCAGAAATGACGGAGACCACAGTGGACTGGGAACTGGTCTCCGACTGCCAGAGCAAGGTTCCCGTCCGGCGTCTTAACCAACTGCTCATGGATCATGCCAGACAGCTGGATGCTCCTCAGCAGATCCCGTACCGGGAGCAGACCGGCTCCACCGATTTCGGCAATGTCCTGCACAGGGTGCCGGGTGGTTGTATCCGGGTGGCCTTCGTGCCGGAGGGGACTTCCAGCCACTCTCAGGCATGGCTGGACGCAGGGAAGAGCCCGGCGCTCCACAGTGCCGCCCTGATGGCAGCCAAGGTGCTGGCCATGACGGCATGGGACCTGGCCTGCAACCCTGGATTGCGCAGAGAGATTCAAGAAGAGTTCGCTCAAAATCTGGCCAAGGAACAGCGGGAGGCAACATAGATGAATTCCGCTTCTGCAAACAGCTTCTTTTTCCATCCGTAGATTGCTGGACCGGCGGGGCCGGGGACCTTCTGGAGGCTGTTCGATTCGATCCTCGGCGCGGTGGGAGGACCTGCGTATGGCAGAACAGGGCGAGTCCCTTTTGAGACAGATGCAGGAGCGGAAATTATATTTGCTTTCGTCTTAACACACAACCCCAAATTTATGTGCCCTGTGGCTGCCATATTTCAGGAAGCCGCAGGGCTTTTTTACAGGGATATGATAGCGGTCGCAAAATCTTTTCCTATTTTTCTGTGTCCAGCATAGGGCTTTCCACCGATGAGAGCTGGCCTGCAAGCTGTAGAAAAGACTCCACATACTGGGGGACATGCTCTTTTTTGCGAAGGCAGGCGTAGAAGTGCCGCCGGCTTTCATAGCCGTCCAGCGGATAAAAAGGCGCTCCGGAGGGCAGATAACTGTCCGGGCAGAGGAGATAACAGCCACAGCGGAGAGCGATTTGCTGGGCTGTCTCCATGTTGTCGGTCTCCAAAAAGAACTGGGGATGGAGGCCGTGTTCCTGAAAGAGATGATCCTGGATGACTCGCACGCTGTGTCCCGCCTTCAGTGTCACAAAACAACCGTTCTCCGTTTCTCTTAGGGAGATGGCGGTCCCAAAGGGAATCCGCTGGGCCAGCGGACTGGATTTGCCGGCCAAAATGCCGATCCGCTCCTTTTGAAGCAGGCGGTATTCCAAGAGAGGATTATTGGGTTCAGTGGAGGCCAGAGCCATATCCACGCTCCCCTCCTGGAGCAGCTGTTCCAGTTTGGCGCTGCCGGCCTCTTGAAGGGTAATCTCTACTTTAGGAAAACGATCGGCGAACTCAGGCAGGATGCGGGGCAGAAGCTGGGCTGATCGCAGCATGCTGATTCCTAAGCGCATACGTCCTCGCTCCTCCCCGCGAATCTCCCGCAGTTCATTTTCCAGTATCTCATTGGTGTTCAGAAGCACGGAAGCGGCATGCAGATACCGCTCTCCGGCGTATGTGGGACGGAAGGACAGACTGCTCCGGTCAAACAGCGGTACGCCAACCTCCTCCTCGATCTGCCGCAGCATCTGACTGAGAGAGGGCTGGCTGATGTACAGTTGTTTGGCCGCAGCGGTAATTCCGCCCTTCTCCGCAATGGTTTTCATGTACAAAGCCTGCCGTAAATTCATAGCGCTCCGTCTCTCCCTTTTAAATGGTCTTTCTCTATTTTATGGAAGCGGTGGGCAGAAAGTCAAGCAAATCATAGGATATTTTCTATGGAGACGATAATCAAAATTGTATTTGTATTATAGTGCACCCCGTGCTACTCTCTTTGATAGAGAGAATTCCATGACAATTTCTGTACACAGGTAAGGAGGTCAGATATGAATATTTTAAAACCCGCCGTGGCGGGAACGCTGGAGTCCAGCGACGCCCAGGTGACGGTAGAGCCCGGAGAGGGGAGACTTGAGCTGGACCTGAGCAGCAGCGTGATGAACCAGTACGGCCGGCAGATCAAGGCCACGGTGCTGGAGACCCTGGAGCGCCTGGGGGTGACCGACGCCCGGGTCACCGTGGTGGACAAGGGGGCCCTGGACTGCACCCTGAAGGCCCGGGTGGAGTGCGCGGTGTTCCGCAGCTGCGGGGCGTCGGAGCGGAATATTCCCTGGGGAGGTGTTGTGCGATGATCCCGAGACCCAGACCGGAGCGGTTCCGGCTGCGCCGGACCATGATGTTTATGAACGCCCAGAAGCCGGGGCTCATCAAGGATGCGTATATCTACGGCTGCGACTCCATCATGCTGGACCTGGAGGACGCGGTGGCGGAGAACCAGAAGGACGCCGCCCGCTTCTCCCTGTACCACGCCCTCAAGTCGGTGGACTACGGAGACACGGAGGTCATCGTGCGCATCAACGGCCTGGACACCCCCCACTGGCAGGAGGACGTGCGGGTGTGCGTGGCCGGCGGAGCCGACGGCATCCGCATCGCCAAGTGCGAGAGCGCCCAGGATGTGAAAGCGGTGGAGGCCGCCGTGGAAGCGGCCGAAATCGAATTTGGCGTGGAGCAGGGCCGCACCCTGCTCATGGCCGCCCTGGAGAGCCCCAAGGGGATTCTCAATGCCTACCAGATCTGCGCCGCCTCGGAGCGGATGTTTGGCGTGGCCATCTCCGGGGGCGACCTGCGGAAATGCCTCCAGACCAGCCCTCAGCGGGATGGGGTGGACATGCTGGCCGCCCGCGGGCAGGTGATTCTGGCCGCCCGGGCCGCGGGTATCCAGTGCTTTGACACGGTGTTCACCGACCTGGACGACCAGGAGGGCTTCGAGGCGGAGGTTTTACAGAACAAGGCCATGGGCTTTGACGGCAAGAGCCTCATCAACCCCAAGCAGATCCGCTTTGTCCACCAGGTGTTCGCCCCCACGGAGAAGGAGGTGCGCCAGGCGGAGAAGATCCTCCGGGCCTACCGGGAGCAGTCCGCCGCCGGGGTGGGCGTGTTC
>CASFKT010000003.1 GCA_949295195.1 uncultured bacterium
GGTTCCCTCTCCGCATAGACGGAGAGGCTGCGCAGGGGCTCCGGCATGTGCTCCAGGCACCAGTCCAGGGCGCGGTCCACCTCCTCCTGCCGGAAGGGCTTGACCAGGTAGTCGGAGGCCCGCACCTCAAAGCTGTCCACCCCGTGGTCGGTGCTGGTGGTGGCGAAGACGATGGAGGTCCCGCACCCGGCGGCGCGGAGCCGGCGGGCGGCCTCCACACCGGAGATTCCGGGCATATAGACGTCCAGAAACAGAACCTGACAGGCACATACTTGACGGATATTGTACAAAGGCTCCTCCCCGCTGACGAAAAAATGGAGCTGCAGGGAGAGCCCCTTCCGCTGGGCGTAGGACCGCAGCATGTGTCCCAGCAGGGCGCGCTCCTCCTCCAGGTCGTCGCACACTGCGATTGGAAGAAGACTCATAGACCGTCACATCCCTTTCCAAAGGGCGGCGGGGCCGCCGGATCTCCCTCCATCCGAAGGCGGAGCTGCCGGTAGGCCTCGGATATGGGCTTCCGGCTGCCGCGGTTCATGGGGATCAGGGTCCCGTCCGACATGAGGAGCCCCTGGCTGTCCAGCTGCCGGACGTGGGTGAGATTGACCAGAAAGCTGCGTTGGCAGCGGAAAAACAGCCCCGAGGGGAGGCGGGCCTCCAGGGCGGATAGGGTCTCGCAGTTGACGATGCACTCCTGGGAGCTGTGGACCAGACAGCCCCGCCGGGCGCCCTCCGCCCATACCAGGTCACACAGGGGGAGGCGGACCCGGAGGCGGTCGGAGAGAATCTCCAGCCGCTCCAGAGAGTCCCACCACAGCCTGGCGCAGCGGCGCAGAGCCGTGAAAAGCGCGCTCTGCCGGACGGGCTTCTGGAGAAAGCCGTCCGGGTGGAGGGAGTAGCTGTCAATGGCGGCCTGGGGGCGGGAGGAGCAGACCAGCAGAGCCGTGGAGGCGGAGGAGACCATGCCGGGGGGCGGAAGCCCGGCGTCCAGGTCCCAAATGACAATGGCCGGGCCGGAGGCGCCGGGGGACCAGAGTTCTGTCTCCATATCGGCGCAGGTGGACCAGGTCCAGAGACGGAGCATCCGGGCCAGGGAGCCGGCCTCCTCTGAAGTGCTCATATGGATCAGAAAACGCATGGGAAGTTCCTCTTTCGTCAGGAGTCTTACGGCCGGGACGTCCGCCGCGGAAATTCACCGGCCTGGGGTTCATCGAATGATGCAGTACATAATATTTTATTCCTCCCCTCCGGCTTTTCAAGAGACGTGCGCCAAATGGTCGCTTTTTCGGCACGAAAAACAAAAAGAGGACCGTCTGAGTTGTCAGACGCTGGGGCGGCTTGCGCGGCGCTCCGGCTGTATGTGACCGATGCAAATGAGGAATTGACAGAATTTTTGGAATCAGGTATCCTGTTCTTAGGCCTTGTCTGACAAAAAAATCCCTCGCCGTTGAGCACATTTCCAATTTTCAAACATGGCCTAGCAAGCGAAGCAGCTTATGGAAGGAGGGGATGCCGCGTTGACGCAGGAAGAACTGCGAAAAAGATTCGGCGCACAGCTCCGCATGCTGCGCAGGCGGTGCAGCCTCTCTCTGGAGGCGCTGGAGGACCGCTCCGGCATCTCCGCCAGCAGCCTGTCCGCCTACGAGCGCGGGGAGGGGAACCCCTCTCTCCAGAGCCTGAGCTGCCTGGCCCGCGCCCTCTCCGTCCCCATCTATGTCCTGATCGGAGAGGAGCCGGAGCTCCACCGGGAGCTGACCCTTCAGCACCTGAAGCTGAGCTTCGCCGCGGAGCTCCTCCGATTCAGCTTCAGCGCCGACGGGTCCGAGGACCTGGAGTCCTGCCTGAACCGCTGCATGGCCCTTCTGAGGCAGTTCGCGGATCTTCCCGCCGGCGGGCCGGACGGCTCCGCAGACCGGGAGAACTAGGACCAGCCCCCTTCGGCGCCTATATTCATAAACTCTTAATGGAATGCCCCTTGAAAAGGGTTATGGAACATGATATATTGAATGGGTCAGAAATCCAGGCTGTTTCGGGATTTTGACGACCTAATGGGGCACTTTGCTCCATTTCGTTAAGAGGCAGCCGACAGAAAACAGGAGGATGCTGTGAAGGGTATTGTATTAGCCGCGGGAAAGGGCACCCGCCTTTATCCCATGACCAAGCCGGTGTGCAAGCCGCTCTTGCCCGTCTATGACAAGCCGCTGATCTACTATCCCATCGCCATTTTGATGCAGGCTGGGATCTCCGATATTATGGTCATCGTCCCCCCCGGGGAGACGGACACCTTCCGGGCCCTGCTGGGCGACGGCAGCCAGTACGGGCTGCAGATCACCTACAGGGGCATCGCCGACGCCCTGCTCATCGGCCGGGAGTTTGTGGGCACCGACCACGTATGCCTGGTCCTGGGGGACAACATCTTCTATGCCCCCACCTTGGGCAACACGCTGAAGCAGGCCGCCGCCGGCCAGTCCGGGGCCACCGTCTTCGGCTACTGGGTGGAGGACCCCCGCCCCTTCGGCGTGGTGGAGTTCGACGAGAGCGGACGGGCCATCTCCATTGAGGAGAAGCCCCGCCATCCCAAGTCCAACTATATCGTCCCCGGCCTCTACTTCTATGACAACCAGGTCATGGAGATCGCCGGGAACTTGAAGCCCTCCGCCCGCGGGGAGCTGGAGATCACCGACGTGAATCTGGAGTACCTCCGCCGGGGGCAGCTCCAGGTCATCCCCCTGGAGAAGGGGTTCACCTGGCTGGATGCCGGCACGGCGGACAGCCTGCTCACCGCCGGCCAGACCATCAAGGAGATCCAGGACGAGACCGGACGCTATGTGGGCTGTCTGGAGGAGCTGGGGCTCCAGGAGGGCTGGATCACCGCCGACCACGTCCATGCCATCGGGGACGAGTTGAGCATGACTCTGTACGGAAAATATCTCCAGTGCCTGTAAGGAGAATTCTGCCAAAACAAAAGAGGGGGCCGTCCGGCCCCCTCTTTTCCACCAAATCAAACAAATGAGGAAAGGGGAAGATCGTATGAAACACATAACCGGGGCCTATTTCAGCCCCACCGGAGGAACCAAGCGGGCCCTGGAGGCCGTCTGCTCCCTGTTTGAGGGGGAGGCGGAGCTGCTGGAGCTCACCGGCCCCAACAAGAAGGAGAAACAGCTCGCCCCGGAGGACCTGCTGGTCCTGGCCCTGCCGGTGTACGCCGGACAGCACCCGGCGGTGCCGGGACTATTGGACGGCCTGAAGGGGGAGAATACTCCCTGTGTGATCCTGGCCACCTACGGCAACCGGCACTATGACGACACCCTGGCCCAGATGAAGCGGGAGATGGGGGAGTGGGGCTTCCGCTGCGTGGGGGCCGCCGCCGTCATCACCCCCCATATCTTCGCCCCCACTCTGGGCGTTGGCCGGCCCGACGAGGAGGACATGGAGGCCCTGAAAGCCTTTGTCCAGGGTGTGGAGGAGAAGCTCTCCCAGCCCGGCTGGACCGAGGCGGAGGTGCCCGGCAACCCAACCCCCGCCCCCAAGCCGGCGGTGCCGGTGAAGAAGGACCGGGACTGGGACATCTGCCTGGGGTGCGGCTTCTGCGCCCAGGTGTGCCCCACCGGGGCCATGGACCCCAAGACCCTGCTGTGGGCCGACGACAAGTGCATCAGCTGCATGTCCTGCGTGGCCCACTGCCCGGTGGGCGCTCTGGGCTACAACTCCTCCGCGCTGGCCGCCCGGCTCACCGAGCTCTACTCCGCTCGCCGGGCGGTGGAGACCTTCCTGTGATCCCTACATAGAGGCCCCTCCCGGGCCTCGACAGGAGGTGAAATTTCCATGAAGCACATCCTCATGCTGGCCACCGGGGGCACCATCGCCTCCAAGGAGACGGGCCAGGGGCTGGCCCCGGCCATCACCTCCCGGGAGATTCTGGGCTATGTCCCCGCCATCGGGGAGCTGTGCCGGGTGGAGACCATCCAGCTGATGAATCTGGACAGCAGCAACCTGGGGCCCAGCCACTGGCTGCGGATGGCCCGGGCCATTGAGGAGCACTACGACCGGTACGACGGCTTTGTGGTCACCCACGGCACCGACACCATGGCCTATACCGCGGCGGCCCTGTCCTACCTGATCCAGTTCTCCCCCAAGCCCATCGTGCTCACCGGCTCCCAGAAGTCCATCTGCCTGGAGAACACCGACGCCCGGATGAATCTGTACAACGCCTTTCTCTACGCCGCAGCGGAGGGCTCCCGGGGCGTCAGCCTGGTCTTTGACGGCAAGGTGATCCTGGGCACCCGGGCCCGGAAGGAGCGCACCAAGAGCTTCAACGCCTTCTCCAGCGTGGACTACCCGGAGATCGGGGTCATCCGGGACGGGCGGCTCATCCGCTATCTCCCCGCCCTGGACGCCAAGGAGTCCCCCGACTTCTACCACACTCTGGAGGACCGGGTCCTGCTCCTCACCCTGATCCCCGGCATGGGGACCGAGGCCCTGGCCGCCCTGGAGGACAGCTATCAGGCGGTCATCCTCCAGAGCTTCGGGGTGGGTGGCCTGCCGGGGGGCGGCTCCGGCCCCTTCGCCCAGGCGGTGGAGCGGTGGCTCCAGGCGGGCAAGACCATCGTCATGCTCACCCAGGTTCCCTATGAGGGCAGCGACATGGCGGTCTATCAGGTGGGCTATCAGGTGAAGGAGAAGTACCGCCTTCTGGAGGGCTATAACATGACCCTGGAGGCGGCGGTGACCAAGCTCATGTGGGCGCTGGGCCGGACCCGGGACCCGGAGCAGGTGGAGGCCCTCTTCTACCGTCCGGTCCAGTGGGACATCATCCGCTGACCCCCGCCGTCTCCTCCTCTGCCAGCTCCTCCAGCAGCCGGCACAGCTGCATGGCCACCCGCATGCGCCGCTCCGGCGTCAGGCCGCCGCACATCCCCACCATCTCCAGGAGGAGGGCGCCCCGGGTCAGATCGGTCTCCGGGTACTGGTCGGCCAGAAGCTGGAGGGCGGGGAAGTCCAGGCGCTGGGCGATGAGGTCCACCGTGTCCAGCGTCAAATTGCACTTTTGGCGGAGGATATTCTGTAAGGTGGTGTGGCCGATTCCCAGTTCATTGGCAAACTCCGCCAGGTTGATCCTCTCTGTCTCCCGCCGCAGGGTGTAGAGCAGGCGGAGATTGCGGGAGAGATTTTCATTCAGCGACCGTCTTTTCTCACCGGACATGGGGCATCCCCTCTCTTTCTCTGGAGCGGTGAAACCAGTTCTGTCATCTAGGCCCTGTTTGAAGCGTGGAGATGTGCCCAGCGGCGAGGGATTTTTTCGCCGGACAAGGCGATTTGATGCGGCAATCCTTTGTGTATTGCAAGGAAAATCAACGCAGTATGGCGGGAAAAGACCCGCCGTTGGGGCATGTTGACATGGTTTAAACAGGGCCTATATCCAGGATAGGGAAAAAACTCGAATTTTGCAAGATCAGTTTACTGGATGTTCCGCCAATATACTGGCGGAGCGCCGGAAGCGGAAAGGAGCGCCGGCATATGGACCCGATTTTTTACACGGTGGCCGCCATCCAGGGGGACTACGCCGACCTGGTCTCCGACCAGGGGCAGCCCCACTCCATTACCATGTTTCTCCTCCCCGAGGGGACCACGGTGGGCAGCCGCCTGAAGCTGGAAAATTTTCTTTGGACCTTGGAAGGATAAAAGAGGACCCCGGCCTGCGGCCGGGGTCCTCTTTATATCATTTATGATCTTACTTGTTGCTCCGGCGCCAGATGCCCATTTTCTCGGCGTCGGCGATGAGCTGCTCCCGGAAGTCGGGGTGGGCGATGGAGATGAGGGCCTCCGCCCGCTCCCAGGTGGACAGACCCTTCAGGTTGACCATGCCGTACTCGGTGACGATGTAGTGGACACAGGACCGGGGGTCGGTGCAGATGGAGCCGTTGGTGAGGGTGGGGACGATGCGGCTCTTCATGGTGCCGTCCTTGCCTGTGACGGTGGAGGACAGGCAGATGAAGCTCTTGCCGCCCTTGGACAGATAGGCGCCCATGACGAAGTCCAGCTGGCCGCCGGTGCCGGAGATGTGCTTGAGGCCGGCGGACTCGGCGTTCACCTGGCCGAACAGGTCCAGGTCCACCGCGTTGTTGATGGAGATGAAGTTGTCGATCTGGCCGATGACCCGCACGTCGTTGGTGTAGTCCACCGGGGCGGCCATCACGTCCGGGTTGCGGTTCACATAGTCGTACAGCTTCTGGGTGCCGGCGGCGAAGGCGTAGACCTGGCGGCCCTTGTCCAGGTTCTTGTGGCGGCCGGTGATCTTGCCGGCGGCGGCGATGTCCACAAAGCCGTCCACATACATCTCCGTATGGACGGACAGGTCCTTCAGGTCGGACTGGGCGATCATGGCGCCGATGGTGTTGGGCATGCCGCCGATGCCCAGCTGCAGGCAGGCGCCGTTGGGGATCTCGGGCACCACCAGGTTGGCCACCGCCCGGTCCACGTCGGTGGGCTCACCGCCGCCGCCCAGCTGGGCCACGGGGGGATTGTCCCCCTCCACCACGAAGTCCACGTCCTGAATATTGATCTCGGTGCCGGTGAGGCCGTATACCCAGGGCATATTCTGGTTGACCTCCACGATGATGCACTTGGCCCGGGCCATCATGTCCGCCAGGTGGGAGGCGGCCAGGCCGAAGTTGAAGTTGCCGTGGGCGTCCATGGGGCTGACCTGGAGCATCACCACGTCCACAGGGGCCAGGTTCTCCCGGTAGAACCGGGGCAGCTCGGAGTAGCGCATGGGGCTGAAGTAGCCCATGCCCTTCTTCATGATCTTGCGGTCGATGCCGCTGCAGTGCCAGGAGTGCCAGGTGAAGTGATCGCCGGCGTCGTCGGCCTTGGCGATCTCCGGCATCCACATGGTGACGCCGCCCCGGATCTTCACGTCGGTGAGCTCGTCCTTCCGGGCGGCCAGGGCCTTGTCCAGGGCCACCGGGTGGTTGGTGCACCAGGTGTAGTCCACCCAGTCGCCGGACTTGACGACCTTGACCGCCTCCTCCGGAGTGGTCAGCTTCTGCTGATACATTGCCTGATAATCCATTGTTCATGCCCTCCAGTTTTTTATTTTGTTTCCCTTTTCCGGAATGGTTCTCTATGTTCCCCGCCCCTGTGAGGCGGGCGTGTCCGCGGGGGGGAGCGTGCCGCCCCGGGGTCAGTTGTCCAGATAGTAGGGCTTCATCAAGCTGTGCTGCTCGGTGGAGTCCTTGGTGCGGTTGGACTTCATGGGCTCTATGGGGCCCCGGGGGCCGCCACGGTGCTTTTTGGAGGAGCGGGCAGCCGGACGGGCCTTGCCCTCCCCGGACTCGCCCCGCTTCTTCCGGCCCGCCTCGGCGGGGGCGGCGGTGCGCTGGGACTTCTCCTTCCCGGCGGCGGCGCGGGACTCTCCCTCGCCCCCCGCGCTCCCTCTGCGCCGCTTTCTGGGGGCGGCGCGGCGGGAGGCGGCGCTCCCCTCCCGGCTGAGGGTGCTCTTCCGGGGGGCCAGCAGCCGGGCGGTGGCGTCCATGATGTGGTCGCCGGCCAGGGGGTCGGGCCGGTTAAATTCCGTGCGGGGCATGGCGTCCCCCGTATCCAGCCGCACGCCGGGACGGAGGGGCTTGACCCGGGCGGTCTCCCGGACCGGTGCCTCCTGCACCTGTGTCTCCTGGACCGGGGCGGCCTCGCCCTTGCCCTTTTTCCGGCGGCGCTTCCGTTTCTTTCCGTCCTGGGAGCCGCCCTCGCCGGTGACGGCGGCGGCCACGGCGGAGACGGCGGACAGCACCGCCTCCCCGGCCTTCTTTTTCCGCTCCTCGGCGGCCGCCTTGTTGGCCTCGTCCTGAGCCCGGCGGCGCTCCTTGGCGGCGGCCCGGGCCTCCGCGTCCTCCTCGTTGATGATGCGGCCGCGCTTGTCCTTCTTGGGAGCCTCCAGCACCACCATGGGGTAGGGGTGGTCCTCCACCACCGGAATGGTGCGGCCCATCAGCTTCTCAATATCCTTGAGCAGGGACTTCTCCCCAAAGTCGCAGAAGGCGACGGCCACCCCCTCCCGGCCCGCCCGGCCGGTGCGGCCGATGCGGTGGACGTAGGTCTCGGGCACCTCGGGGAGGTTGTAGTTGAACACGTGGGAGAGCTCCTCAATGTCCAGCCCCCGGGCGGCGATGTCGGTGGCCACCAGGCACTGGATCTTCCCGGCCTTGAAGTCGGCCAGGGCCTGCTGCCGGGCAGTCTGACTCTTGTTGCCGTGGATGGCGGCGGCGGTGATGCCCGCCTTGGCCAGGTCCCTGGCCACCTTGTTGGCCCCGTGCTTGGTGCGGGTAAACACCAGGGCGTTTTTCACGTCCAGCTCCCGGATCAAGTGGGAGAGCAGCTTGGTCTTGTTGTTCTTGTCCACAAAGTACACCGACTGCTCGATGGCCTCCACCGGGGAGGACACCGGGTCCACCGCCACCCGGACCGGGTCGTGGAGCAGGGAGTTCACCAGCTCGGCAATCTCCGGGGGCATGGTGGCGGAAAACAGCATGGTCTGCTTTTTCCGGGGCAGCCACTTGAGGATCTTCTTCACGTCGTGGATGAAGCCCATGTCCAGCATCCGGTCGGCCTCGTCCAGCACGAAGATCTCCAGCTTGTCCAGCTTGACGAAGCCCTGCTGGTACAGGTCCATGAGCCGGCCCGGGGTGGCCACCAGGATGTCCACTCCCCGGCCCAGGGCCTCCACCTGGGGGTTCTGGCCCACGCCGCCGAAGATGACGGCGCACCGCAGGGGCAGGTGCTTGCCATAGGCCAGGAAGCTCTCCTCGATCTGGATGGCCAGCTCCCGGGTGGGGGTGAGGATCAGGGCCCGCAGGGGGTGTCCCTGGACCCTGGAGGCGCTCAGGCGCTGTAAAATGGGGGCGGCAAAGGCGCAGGTCTTGCCGGTGCCCGTCTGGGCGCAGCCCAGCACGTCCCGCCCGGCCAGGGCGGGGGGAATGGCCTTCTCCTGGATGGGGGAGGGCCGCTCATACCCGTGCTCCTCCAGGGCGGTCAAAATCGGGGCGCACAGCCCCAGTGTCTGAAATGTCATGTTCTACTTCCTTCTTTTCATTCGGCCTCCGGAGAATCTTCCCTCCGGGGCCGGCCCACGGTTCCCTGTGGGCTGGGGGCGTGCCCGGTGAGGCCCGGAACCAGCTGTTCCAGGCGCTCCAGCACTGAGGAGACGGTCTGGGCCGTGGACTGTCCGGGGACGGCGTCCACAACGGCGTCGGCGTAGCGCTCATACAGGGGGGCCCGGAGGTCCATGATGTCCTCCAGGGTCTGACCCGGCTCCAGGGCGATGCCCCGGGAGTCCAGATTGTGAATCCGGGCCTTCAGCTCCTCCAGGGGCACCCGCAGATAGATCACCGGACCCGCGGCCTTCAGGTGGGCGATGGCCCCCTCCCGGCAGACCACGCTGCCCCCGGGGGCGATCACGTGCCGGTCGCACTCCACCGAGCGCACCGCCCGCTCCTCCGCGTCCAGAAAATAGGGGACCCCCTTCTCGTCCAGGATCTCCTGGAGGAGCGCCCCCTCCTGCTGCTGGATCACCAGATCCGTATCCAGAAAGCCATAGCCCAGAGCCTTGGCCAGCAATACTCCCACCGTACTTTTCCCCGAACCCGGCATTCCAATCAGCGTGACGTTTCCCACGGTTCAACCTCTCTCCTTGTGAAATTCGTAACAAAGTACAGTATACCATATTCTTCTGGAAAATGAAAGAGGGAAACCGCGATCCGTACCCCGGGAACCGCGGGGGAGCGAAACCCGCATGGGACAGGTGAGCGGAGAAGGGGCAGGGCACAATGAAATATATCGCGGAGGATGTCCAGGCGAAGATTTTCAAAAAAGCCATATTCATTTTTCTGATTTTATGGTATGATACCAATGAATGCGCGGCCGCCTGGGATTTGGTGCGGCCCGGCGGGGAAAGGAGAGTGACGGACATGAAAAGACATTGGAGCGCGGGGCTGTTCTGGCTGGCGGTTCTGGTGCTGACCCTGTCCGGCTGCTTCTTCCGGGCGCCGGCGGACCTGTATCAGAGTCCGGAGCAGTCGGCGGACTACCTGAGCCTGACCCAGACCATCCGAAACGCGAAGAACGCCCTGTCCCAGGAGTACGGGGTGGAAGTGGAGGACATCTCCGTGATGAGCGGCAACAACACCGCCCTCATTCAGCTCCAGGATATGGACGGGAACGGTTCCTCGGAGACGGCGGTCACCTTTTTCCGGGTGCCAGACGCGGACCGGCCCTTGAAAATCTACTTTTTTACCAAGTCGGACGAGGATACTTATACTGCCAGCGCGGTGGTGGAGGGGACCGGCTCCTCCATCTACCGGGTGGACTATGTGGACCTGAACGGAAACGGGACCAAGGAAGTGGTGGTCAGCTGGCAGATGAACACCGGCGCCTACCTCCTGGGGGCCTACTCCCTGGAGGAGACGATGAGCCGCAACGTGCAGCAGGCGGCGGCCTCCTCCTCAGCCTCCGGGGCGGCCTCGGTGCCCAAGCAGGACGCCCTGCGGGCCGAGGAGTGGATGACCACCGCCTATACGGAATACGCCCTCTATGATCTGGACCAGGACACCCGCACGGAGATCGCGGTGATCCAGGTGGACCCGGCGGGCACCAACAGCACGGTGCAGCTCTACGGCTGGCGGGACGGCACCTTTATGATCCGGGATACCGTCTCCCTTTCGGCGGGAATCGTCAGCAACGGCATCCAAAATGTGGCCGCCAACTTCCTCCGAGGGGAGGGAAATGTGCCGGTGCGGGCCCTGTATATCTCCAGCGAACTGGCCGACGGGCGCCACGCGGTGGATGTGGTGACCTACCGGGATGGGAAACTTGCCAATCTGAGCCTGGATGAGACCGGCGTGAGCCGGGACGTGCTGGACCGCTATGTGGATCTGGACCCCGCGGACGTCAATGAGGACGGGGTGCTGGAGCTGCCCAGCCCCATCCAGCTGCCCAGCAGCAGCGACACCTCCGCCTCGGATTTCTGGCTCATCGACTGGAGCCAGTACACCAGCCGGGGGACAAAGGAGTATGTGTGCACCACCTACCATAATATCGCCGACGGCTGGTACCTGACGGTCCCAGAGGATTGGAAAGACCAGATCACGCTGAGCCGGAACGACTTTGTCACGGGACAGCGGGCGGTCTCCTTCTACCATCTGGACGAGGAGGGCCAGCGGGAGAGCAGCCCCTTCCTGGTGATCTATAAATTTACCAGCCAGTTCAGCCGGGCGGAGACCTCCAACCGGTTCCTCCTGCGGGAGGAGGAGGGGGCGGTATACGCCGCTGCCCTCTACGACAGCGACTGGGACTGCGGCATGGACAGCACAGAGCTTCAGGCGGCCTTCCATCTGATCCAAAGCAGCTGGACCGACTGACGGGAAGCCGATAAGAGGGAGACAGACATGAGAAAAGTTTTGGTTTTGGAGGATGAAGAGAATATCCGCAGCTTTGTGGTCATCAACCTGAAGCGGGCGGGCTATGAGACCATCGAGGCAGGCACCGGGGAGGAGGCCCTGGCCCTCATCAAGGAGGACCCGGGCATCAAGGTGGCGCTGCTGGACATCATGCTGCCCGGCATCGACGGCTTTGAGGTGTGCCGCCGCATCCGGGCCATGGACAGCAAAATCGGGATCATCATGCTCACCGCCCGCACCCAGGAGATGGACAAGGTCACCGGCCTGATGACCGGGGCGGACGACTATGTGACCAAGCCCTTTTCCCCGGCGGAGCTCACAGCCCGGGTGGACGCCCTGTTCCGCCGCACCGGCGGCGAGGAGGAGTCCGTTTCCGCCGACGAGATCAGCCAGCCCCCCTTCCTGCTGAACACCCGCAACCGGACCCTGGAGAAAAACGGCCAGCGGGTGAAGCTCACCCAGGTGGAGTACGGCATCGTCAAGCTGTTCATGGAGAACCCGGGGAAGGCCCTCTCCCGGGAGGAGATCCTGGACGCGGTGTGGGGCAAGGACTACTTCGGCGAGCTGAAAATCGTGGATGTGAACATCCGCCGCCTGCGCATCAAAATCGAGGACAACCCCACGAAACCGACGTATGTGAATACGGTGTGGGGTTACGGGTATAAGTGGGGCAGTTAAACCGCAGACAAGTCCGGTGGGGTTGTCCTGGGGCCCCGCAAAGCGGGGCGCGCGTCAGCGCGTACAAGCGTTTTGGCCAGAAGGGCCAAAACCTTGGCGGACACCGAGCCGCAGCGAGGCGTTTCGGAGCGCAACCGCCGCGCAGCGGCGGCACTTGGCGCGGAGATGGGCGAATTGATTTCGCCCGAGCACTTTAAAACAGATGGGGTCCCCAGAAGCTGGGCTTCTGGGGCGCAATCCCACGAAACCGACGTATGTGAACACCGTGTGGGGCTACGGCTACAAGTGGGGCAGCTGATACGGCTGCCATAGACGGCACAGCGCTCTGAACGCACAATTTATTTTAAAGAGGAGGTGGAGACATGGCCAAAAAAGTGAAGATCACGGACCAGCGGAAGATCCGGGGCATCCGCCGCCGCTGGCTCATCAACAGCGTGGGCGTGGTGCTGCTGGTGCTGGTGCTGGCTCTGGCCACCTTCTCCGCCGCCATCTGGAGCTACTACTACTCCTCCACCACAAGCGACCTGCAGCGCCGGGCGGAATCCACCGCCGGCGGCTTTGCCTCCTATACCCGCAGCCAGTACTGGACCAACGCCCAGAGCGCGGTGCAGCGCTTTGAGGAGAAGACCAAGCTGGAGCTGCAGTTCCTGGACACCTCCGGCTCCGTCCAGTACTCCAGCAACGACCTGGCCGCCGGCACCACGCCGGACACCCCGGAGATCCAGGAGGCCCTGACCAACCAGGAGGTCCAGGTGTGGATCGGCTCCGACCCGGATACCGGGGAGCGGATTGCCACCGCCTCCGCCCCCATCGTCTACCATGGGCAGACGGTGGCGGTGGTGCGCTATGTGACCTCCCTGGTGAACATCGACCGGCAGTATGTGCTGGCGGTGGTCCTGGCCTGCCTGCTGGGGGCGGTGATCTTTGCCCTGGTCTACTTCTCCAACCTGTACTTTGTCCGCTCCATTGTGGAACCCATTGCCAGCATCACCGAGACCGCCCGGCTCATCGCCGACGGCAGCTACGGGGTGCAGATCGAGAAGAAGTACGACGACGAGGTGGGGGAGCTCACCGACACCATCAACGACATGTCCCTGAAAATCAAGCAGTCGGAGAAGACCCAGTCGGAGTTCATCTCCTCCGTCTCCCATGAGCTGCGCACCCCCCTCACCGCCATCACCGGCTGGGCGGAGACCATCCAGAGCGGGGAGCTGAAAAACCCCGAGGACGTGCGGAAGGGCATGGACATCATCGTGTCCGAGGCCCGGCGGCTCACCAACATGGTGGAGGAGCTGCTGGAGTTCTCCCGCATCTCCGACGGCCGGTTCACCCTGTCGGTGGAGCCCATGGATCTGAAGGCGGAGCTGGAGGACGCGGTGTACACCTACCGGGAGTTTTTCCGCCGGGAGGGCATCGAGCTCACCTATCAGGACTGCCCGGAGGAGATGCTCCCCATCAGCGGCGACCCGGAGCGGATGCGCCAGGTGTTCTGCAACCTGCTGGACAACGCGGCCAAGCACGGCGGCTCCGGCAAGCGCATCGACGTGTCCATCGCCCAGGACGGGGAGGACGCGGTCATCCGCATTCGGGACTACGGCCCCGGCATCCCCGAGGAGGAGCTGCCCCACGTGAAGTACAAGTTCTACAAGGGGAGTTCCAAGGCCCGGGGCTCCGGCATCGGCCTGGCGGTGTGCGAGGAGATCGTCACCCGCCACGAGGGGACCCTCACCATCGGCAACGCGGAGGGGGGCGGCTGTCTGGTGACCATCCGCCTGCCCATTGAAACGTAAGTTCGAGGAAGCGCTTGCTTTTTCCTGAAAAACTTGATAGAATACCCTGGGCGCGGATGCGCCTGCGGGGATGCCTGTCCCCCGATTCAAAGGAGAAACTACTGCTCATGCGAACAACGGAAGAACAAAACAACTGTCAGACCTGTCCCGCCGGCGGGTTCAAGACCATGTGCGGCGGGCAGGCCCTCATTGAGGGCATCATGATGCGCGGCCCCAAAAAGCAGGCCATCGTGGTGCGCAAGCCGGACGGCGAGCTGGCCGTCAAGGAGAGCCAGCTGAAATTCATCAAGGACCGCTACCCGGTTCTGGGCCTGCCCCTGGTCCGGGGTGTGGTGACCTTCTGCGCCTCCATGGTGGAGGGGGTCAAGGCCCTCATGTTCTCGGCGGAGTTCTACCCCGAGGACAAGGAGGCGGAGCCGGAGGAGCCCTCCAAGTTCGAGCTGTGGCTGGAGAAGCGGCTGGGCAGCGAGAAGATGGCCTCTCTGGTGGTCACCCTGGCGGTGATTCTGGGCATCGGCATGTCCATCGGCCTCTTTTTTCTGCTGCCCACCCTGCTGGGGACGGCGGTCACCCTGGTGACCGACTCCATGCTGGTGCGGAACGTGGCGGAGAGCCTTTTGAAGCTGGCCATTTTCGTGGGGTATCTGGCCCTGTGCTCCCGGATGAAGGACATCCACCGGGTCTTTGAGTACCACGGGGCGGAGCACAAGACCATCTTCTGCTATGAGGCCGGCCTGCCCCTCACGGTGGAGAACGTGCGCAAGCAGCCCCGGCACCACCCCAGGTGCGGAACCAGCTTCCTCTTTATGGTTATCGCCATCTCCATCATCGTGTCCACCATCGTCTTTGCCATCTGGCCGGTCCACCATCCGCTGCTGCGGTTTTTGGCCCACCTGCTCATGCTCCCAATCATCGTGGGGGTGAGCTATGAGTTCAACCGGTGGGCGGGCCGCCACGACGGCCCCATCACCAGGATTCTCACCGCCCCCGGCCTGTGGCTCCAGAATTTCACCACCTTCGAGCCGGACGACTCCATGATCCAGGTGGGCATCAAGGCCTTGGAGCTGGTGCTGCCCGAGGTGAAGGGCGAGGACGCGTGGTAGCGTCGTCGCAAACTCCATATCCCTCGCTTCCGCCTGGCAGCGAAAGCTCGCTCATTCCGTTGCTCCTCCTTTCCCCACGCGACCCGCTGCGCTGGGCTCGCGCGGGGGCCCCGGGAGGGCGCTTTACCACAAGATAGGAGATAGAAGGTAGGAGATAGGAATTCAGCGGCGGTGAACGGCGCTCTCCCATATCTCCTATCTCATATCTCCTAACTTCTATCTCAAATAAGGGGGTGTGAACGAAATGGCGACCACCTATAACAATCTATATCTGGACACCCGCGCCCGGCTGAAAAAGGCCGGAGTGGAGGCCGCCCAGCTGGAGGCCCGGGAGCTGCTGTGCTACGCCGCGGACAAGAGCCGGGAGCAGCTCTACCGGGACATGCCCCTGTACGTCTCCGGCGAGCTGGAGAAGCGGGTGGAGACCCTGGTCCAGCGCCGCCTGGCGGGGGAGCCGGTGGCCTACATCGTGGGGGAGTGGGAGTTTTACGGCCTCTCTCTGGACATCTCCAGCGACGTGCTCATCCCCCGGGCGGACACCGAGGTGCTGGCCGAGCGGGGCATTTTAAAGGCCAAGGCGGCCGGAGAGGGCTGCCGGGTGCTGGACCTGTGCGCCGGCAGCGGCTGCGTGGGGCTGGCCGTGGCGGTCCACGCCCCCCAGTGCCGGGTGGTGCTGGGCGAGCTGTCCGAGGGGGCCCTGCGGGTGTGCAAGCAGAACGTGCGCCGCAACAACCTGAACGCCCGGGTGACCTGCCTGTCCGTGGACGCGATGGAGCCGCCTCCCGCCGCCCTGTGGGACTTTGACGTGGTGGTGTGCAATCCCCCCTACATCCCATCCGGCGACATTGCGGGGCTGGACGTGTCCGTGCGGGACTACGAGCCCCGGATGGCCCTGGACGGCGGGGCGGACGGCCTGGACTTTTACCGCTTTATCGCCTCCAAGTGGAAGAGCGCCATCCGCCTGGGGGGTACTTTGCTGTTTGAGGTAGGCATCGGGCAGGCCCCCGATGTGGAGGAGATCCTCTCCCAGAACGGCTTTGAGCAGATCCAGACCACCGCCGACACCCAGGGCATCTGGCGGGTGGTAGAGGGGACCATCAACAATTGACAATTTACAATTGACAATGGACAATGGGTGCGCGGCGGAGCCGCGTGGGGAGAAAAGTCCGGTCAATGGGACGAATCCAGCGGTAAGCTGTTGACACAGAAGAAAGCCGGTCCGGAGCGGAAACCGGGCCGGAGGCAAAGGAGATATGAAGTATGGCGACCAAGAAACCGGCGGTGGAGAGCGCGGCTCCCGCCTCGGATAAGAAGAAGGCGCTGGAGACGGCGGTGGCCCAGATCGAGCGGGCCTACGGCAAGGGCTCCATTATGCGCCTGGGCGAGAACGTGGACGTGATGGTGGAGTCCATCCCCACCGGCTCCCTGTCCCTGGACCTGGCCCTGGGCATCGGCGGACTGCCCCGGGGGCGGATCATCGAGATCTACGGCCCCGAGTCCTCCGGTAAGACTACTCTGGCCCTCCATGTGGTGGCCGAGGCCCAGAAGCGGGGGGGCGAGGTGGCCTTCATCGACGCCGAGCACGCCCTGGACCCCACCTACGCCCGGGCCTTGGGAGTGGACATCGACTCCATGCTCATCTCCCAGCCGGACACCGGCGAGCAGGGCCTGGAGATCTGTGAGGCCCTGGTGCGCTCCGGCGCCATCGACGTGGTGGTGGTGGACTCGGTGGCCGCGCTGACCCCCCGTGCTGAGATCGAGGGCGACATGGGCGACTCCCACGTGGGCCTGCTGGCCCGCCTGATGAGCCAGGCCCTGCGGAAGCTGGCCGGCTGCATCGCCAAGACCAACTGCATCGTCATCTTCATCAACCAGCTGCGCGAGAAGGTGGGCGTGGTCTACGGCAACCCGGAGGTCACCACCGGCGGCCGGGCCCTGAAGTTCTACTCCTCGGTGCGCATCGACGTGCGGCGCATTGAGGCCCTGAAGAGCGGCTCTGAGATCATCGGCAACCGCACCCGGGCCAAGATTGTGAAAAACAAAGTCGCGCCCCCCTTCCGGGAGGCGGAGTTCGACATCATGTACGGGGAGGGCATCTCCAAGGTGGGCGAGCTGCTGGACCTGGGCGTGAAGCTGGACCTGGTGCAGAAGAGCGGCTCCTGGTTCGCCATGGGCGAGCTGCGCCTGGGCCAGGGCCGGGACGCGGCCAAGCAGTATTTACGGGACAACCCGGACCTGGCGGAGGAGCTGGAGCAGAAGATTCGCCAGAACTCCTTCAAGCTCCTGTCCAAGCAGGGGCAGGCGGCCGCCCGGGCCGCCGGCCGGGCGGTGGACGTGTCCGCCGACGACTTCGAGGACGGAGAGGAGTAATCCCCTGTGGTCATTCAGCAGCTGAAGCCCTCCCAGCGGGTGGCGGGCCGCTGGCTGGCGGTGATGGAGGACGGCTCCATCCTGCGCCTGGGGGAGAATGAGGTCTTAAACTTCTCCCTGTACGCCGGGAGGGAGCTCACCGGCCAGGAGGCCGAGCAGCTGGCCGCCTCGGCGGAGAAAAACAGCCGCCGGGAGCGGGCCCTGAACCTGGCGGCGGGGAAACCCATGTCCCGCCGGGAGCTGGAGCGCAAGCTGGCCGGCTGGGGCGCGGGGGAGGAGGAGCAGGCTGCCGTCTGCGACCGCCTGGAGGAGCTGGGCATCCTCAACGACGCCCAGTATGCCGAGCTGGTGGTCCGCCACTACTCCGCCAAGGGCTACGGGGAGCGGAAGCTCCGGGACGAGCTCTACCGCCGGGGGGTGCCCCGGGATCTGTGGGAGGAGGCCCTCACCCAGGCGGAGGACCCGGCGGAGGCCATCGACGCCTTTGTGGCCAAAAAACTGAAAGGGGCCGCTGTCAGCGACCCCAAAGAGTTGAAAAAAGTGTCCGACACCCTGGCCCGCCGGGGGTACTCCTGGAGCGACATCTCGGAGGCCATGCGGCGCTACGGCGCACAGTGGGAGGATTAGGCGGAAATCTCCATCAGTTCCAGCATCAGCTGCCCCCCAAACTGGCTGCCCCTGCGGAAGGCGTCGCACTCCAGCCCACGCAGGGCCGCCCGGAGTTTCGGAAGAAAATCTTTTGGGAGATGTTCAGATGCCCCGTCCAGGGCAGTTAGAATATCCTTGGGCAGTTCCAGCAGTGGGTCCTCCTCAAAGAGATTCAGGGTTTCGTTGAAGTAGAATTTGTTTAAATATTCAAACATAAAAATTACCTCCCAGTAGAATTTACCTATGAGTGGATTATACTCTACTAAAAGGTAAAAGTCAAGAGGGCTTTTTCATGGATGAGACGAATCTGTTTGGTCAGCGCATCTATGAGCTGAGAAAGCAGAAACAATTAAATCAAAAGCAGTTGGGAGAGGCGGTCGGCTTGTCCCATAAGGCAATCAGTACCATAGAGAGCGGTACCCGGGGGACGACCATTGATAAATTGGTTTCGCTGGCTCGTTTTTTTCATGTCTCCACCGATTACCTCTTAGGGATCACCGACGACCCCGCCTGGAGGGGTGAGTGACCCCCGGTCTTTGCATCATGTAGGGCGGGGGCTTGCCCCCGCCGCGCCCCGCAGGTAGCGGAAACCTCCAAAACGGGCGGCTGATAGCCGCCCCTACGATATATTTTAGGAATGGTTTCGCCCTTTCGTAGGGGCCGGTCCCAGACCGGCCCGCGGGAGGAGCAAGCCCCTCCCCTACGAGTTTTAATGGCACCTTCCGGGTTTGGGTAGGGGAGCCCCTTGGGGCTCCCGTCGGGGGTGTGCGGGCCGAGAAGTCACCCTCATCCGTCTGGCCTAGCGGCCAGCCACCTTCCCCCTGGAAGGGGGAAGGCTTGTGGGCGACCGCAAGGGTCGCCCCTACAGCGGTATTCGCACCGGGAGCGTTTGCTCGGCAAACTCAGGCGCGGAAGTGGAACCGCACCGGCGGCAATTTTTGCAAACCCAGGGCCCGGTGGCCCGGAAGGAATTGCAGAAAGCCACTCAAATTTTGCGCGCCGGAAATATTGCAAGACCTGACAGGTACGCGTCCCCCGTAATGGGGTCCGGGGTGCAGCGACTTGGAGCACCGGAACGGTGCTCCTCGGAGCAAACCCCGGCGGCGTTTTGGTTACTTTGTTACTTTGCCGCCGTGGGCAAAGTAACCCGCCGTCCGCAGACGGCGGAACCCCTGCAAACGGAAAGTGCGCCTCCACTGCCCCCTCATCCGGCCCTTCGGGCCACCTTCCCCCCAGGGGGAAGGCATAAAAATAGGGGAGCGGCGGAATCTCTTGCGAAAAAACAAAAAACATTGGAGCGATGATGATGCCATACAAAGTAGCCTTTGTCTCTCTCGGCTGCGCCAAAAACCTGGTGAACACCGAGCAGATGATGGCCCTGTGCCGGAACGCCGGCCACACCGTCACCGGCGACCCGGAGGGGGCCGACGTGGCGGTGCTGAACACCTGCGGCTTTATTGAGTCCGCCAAGAGCGAGGCCATCGAGAACATTCTGGAGCTCTCCCAGCTGAAGGACCAGGGCAAGCTGAAAAAGCTGCTGGTGGCGGGCTGCCTCACCCAGCGCTACCCGGACGATATCCGGAAAGAGCTGCCCGAGGTGGACGGCATGCTGGGCACCGGCAGCTACACCGACGTGGTGACGGCGGTGGAGGAGCTCATGGCCGGGGAGCACCCGGAGCACTTTGAGCGCATCGACCGGGCCTATGACGACGGGGAGCGGATGGTGACAACCCCGCCCTACACCGCCTATCTGAAAATCGCCGAGGGGTGCAGCAACGGCTGTGCCTTCTGCATCATCCCCAAGCTGCGGGGACGGTACCGCAGCCGCACCATGGACTCCCTCCTGCGGGAGGCCAAGGAGCTGGAGGCCCGGGGCACCAAGGAATTGATCGTCATCGCCCAGGATATCACCCGGTACGGCCTGGACCTGAAGGACGGCTCCTCCCTGGCAGGACTTTTGAAGGAGCTGTGCAAACTGGACTTCCACTGGATTCGGCTCCACTACCTGTACCCAGAGGTCATCACCGACGAGCTTATCGACGTGATTGCCCACGAAAAGAAGATCGTCCACTATCTGGACATCCCCATCCAGCACTGCAACGACCGGATTTTGAAGGCCATGCGCCGGCACAACACCCGGCAGGAGCTGGAGGAACTCTTCGCCAAGCTGCGCTCGGCCATCCCCGACGTGGTGCTGCGCACCTCCCTGATCTGCGGTCTGCCCGGGGAGACCGACGAGGAGTTCGAGGAACTGTGCGATTTCCTCCGGGAGCAGAAGCTCCAGCGGGCCGGTGTGTTCCAGTTCTCCCCGGAGGAGGGCACTCTGGCCGAGCGGATGGAGGACCAGGTGGACCCGGAGACCGCCGCCCGCCGGGTGGAGCTGGTGGTGGACCTCCAGTCCCGCATCATGGACGAGTACAACGAGGAGCGGCTGGGCACTGTCATGGAGGTGCTGTGCGAGGGCTTTGACTCCCAGGCGGGCTGTTTCGTGGGCCGCACCTACGCCGACTCGGTGGAGATCGACGGCCACGTGTACTTTACCGCCGCCGGGGTGGTCCCGGCCGGCACCTTTGTGAACGTGCGCATCACCGGCGTGTCCGACGGGGATTTGACCGGCGAGGCGGAGGACTGAGCCGTCTCTTTGGAAAGACCGGCCCTGTAAGCATCACACATCCCATCCCCAACCCCGGCGGGCGGCCCGGTGTGCCGCCCCTACGGTATTTTATGTTTCCGCACGGTTCCAGACCGGCTTGCGGGCGGCCACATGGGGCCGCCCCTACGGTGAATCTGGAGACCGTCCCTCTTTTTCGTAGGGGCCGGACACTGGCCGGCCCGATAAAGGGCTTCTGCCATTCCGAAGCCCACCCTCATCCGCCTCGCATACGCTCGGCACCTTCCCCCTTGCAGGGGGAAGGCTTGCGGGCGACCGCAAGGGTCGCCCCTACGGCAGAAATCAGACTAGGAGCGTTGGCTCGGCAAAGCCAGGCGCGAAAGCGGAACCGCACCAGCGGTAATTTTTGCAAACCCAGGGCTCAGTGGCCCGGAGGGAGGGGGGCGGGCGGCTAATAGCCGCCCCTACGGCGATGGCCACCCGGCCACATTGGTTCGGAAACCCAGGCGCCGAAGCGGAATCGCACCAGCGGTAATTTTTGCAAACCCAGGGCCCAGTGGCCCGGAGGGAATTGCGGAAAGCTACTCAAATTTTGCGCGCCGGAAGGTCACCGCCCACCCAGAGGGATAACCCCCGTAAACGGGGTCCGGGGAAAGCGGTCCTATGGGCCTAGGCGGAGCGCAGCGGAGCCGTAGCCCATCGGCCGCGTCCCCGGTGGCGTTTTGGTTACTTTGCCGCCATGGGCAAAGTAACTCGCCGCCCGGGACCGCGTCCCGTCAGAACGAAAACCTATCTTTGGCGGCGAAATAGGGAAGCTCATTTCAGGTTACCGGTGTATCAAACGGGGATTTGATCGTCGGGATCGAGGACTGATACCATTATGTACTAAAGCGAGTACAAATACAAGGGGCAGTTTCTCCAAACTTTCCCTTGTATTTTTGACGAATCTGTACTAAACCTAGTGTTTATGCGGGAGGTGATTCCCATGCCAATCCGATATGAGAAATTATTTCGGCTTTTGAAGGAAAAAGGCTTGACAAAATACAGCCTGCGGAAAGACAATGTAATAGGCGTCGCCACGCTGGAAAAAATGCGCAAGGGCGTGGGACATATTGATACCCGCACCATCGAAAAGCTGTGCGCCTATCTGCACTGCCAGCCGGGAGACCTGATGGAATACATCCCGGACGAGGAAACAGACAAAGGAGAAACGAACCAATGAATACCGCCAACAAGCTGACCATCCTCCGGGTATTTATGATCCCGGTGTTTCTACTGGTGCTCTACCTGGATGTTCCCAACGCCAACTACTGGGCCCTGGCCATCTTTGTGATTGCCAGCCTGACCGACACCCTGGACGGGTACATCGCCCGCCAGACCACCGACTTCGGCAAGTTCATGGACCCCCTGGCGGACAAGTGCCTGGTCACCGCCGCCATGCTGTGGTTTGTGGAGATCGGCCAGATGCCCGCCTGGGCCCTGCTGGTGGTTATCATCCGGGAGTTCGGCGTGTCCGGATTGCGGATGGTGGCGGCGGACAAGGGCCGGGTCATTGCCGCCGGCTGGTCCGGCAAGGTCAAGACCGCCTCCACCATGGTGTGCATCGTACTCATGTTCCTGCCCATCCCGGCGGAGCTGAACCTGGCCTGCGTGGCGGTGATCGTGCTCACCACGATTTACTCCGGCGTGGAGTATTTTGTCAAGAACCGGGACGTGATCTCGGAGATCAAGTAAAAAGTGTTCAGGCAGGGCCGTTTATACGGCCCTGCCCTTTTTCGCACAAAAATTTCAGAAATTATGCAGCGTTTTCCCCCGGAATCCCGTGTAATAAGTAAAGAGAAAAAGGAGGCGAGGGTATGGAACGGGAGGAGGCGGAGCGGCTGGTGGCTCAGTACGGCTCCGCGGTGTACCGCCTGGCCTACGCCCGCACGGGGAGCCGGGAGGACGCGGAGGACGTGACCCAGGAGACCTTTCTCCGACTGGTGCGCACCTCCCCGGTCTTTCAGGACGGAGCCCACGAGAAGGCGTGGCTGCTGCGGGTGGCCGCCCACTGCGCGGCGGATGTGTTCCGGGCCCCCTGGCGGAAGCGGGACCTGCCCCTGGAGGCGGCGGCCGGGGCGTCCGCGCCGCCCCCGGAGGAGCCGGACGGGAGTGTGCTTGCGGCGGTGCTGGCCCTGCCGGAGAAGTACCGGCTGCCGGTCCACCTGTTTTACTACGAGGGCTATTCCATCCAGGAGACGGCGGCCATCCTGGGCCGGCGGGAGGGCACCGTGCGGGCGCAGCTCACCCGGGCCCGGGCCATGCTGCGGGACAGATTGGAGGCGGAGCGCACATGATGGAACAGAAATACCGGCGGGAGATGGACCGGGTGGAGCTGTCCCCGGGCCAGCGTGCCCGCATTGTCCAGGCCATGGTGGAGGAGCCGCCCCGGAAAAAGTGCCGGCGGCCTCCGGTGCGGCTGCTGATAGCGGCGGCGCTGGTCTGCGGGGTGCTCACCACCTCGGCCCTGGCCCTGTCCCCCACCCTGTGGGACTATCTGGCCCAGGCTCTGGGCAGCTTCACCTCCTACAGCCAGGAGCCGGAGGGGGCTGTGGCGGCGGACGAGAAGGTGGAGATTCGGGTGGTGTCGGCGGTGACCGACCAGTACCGGATGAAAATTTATGTGGAGGCCCAGGACCTGACCGGGGAGTATTTTACCGACGGCAGCATCCGTATGTGGTGGAAAATCCCGCGGGAGTGGGGGAGGGCAAGTGTTTCTTCCATGCCCTACTGCATCGCCTACGACCCGGAGACCCACACCGCCCTCTTTGAGCTGGACCTGAGCGGGTACCGTCGGGCGGAGATAAATGAGGAGCTGGAGCTGACGGTGGATTGGATTCAAGCTGGGCAGATGGAAGTGGAGACCACGGAGGACCTGCCGGTGGAGCTGCTGTCCGACCAGTACCTGGAGACCATGACGCTGGACAACGGTGACCTGGTTCTGGTCCCGGAGCAGACCCCCGCGGAGCTGGAGGGGACGGACCTGTTCCGCCTGTCCTCCCTGGGCTTCGCCCCGGACGGGACCCTCCAGGCGATTTTCCAGCTCTCCCAGGAGCTGGCGCAGGACGACAGCATCCTGCTGGGGAACAATGAGCTCTCGTTTACAGCCCTTGTGGACGGCGAGCTCCCCTTTGGCGAGGATACGGAGTGGAAGGAGTACTCCTTCACCTGGAACGGAAGGCCCTATGTAGGCTGCGGTCAGGAGATGCCGTTGACCGGCAAAGACCGGGTGACACTGAGCAATGTGTCCGGGGGGCTGACGAGGCACATTTCGGGGCCGTGGACCGTCTCCTTCCCGGTGGAAAACATCCCGGTGAAGGAAGTGGAGCTCACCGGGGCCATTGGAGAGCAGTCCCTCCCCACCACCTTCGCCATCAGCCCACTGGGGGCCGTTATGACCGGAAGCTACGAGGTTGGCTACTGGAGTGGAAACAGGACCTTCGCGGTGCTCTATGAGGACGGCACCCGCTTTGAGAGCGTTCAGGGAAAGTACGGCGTATTTACCCCCGGGGAGCTGTGCGTCCTGGGCAACTGGGAGTTCACCGAGCCCCTGGACCTGGACCGGGCTGTCGCGGTGGAAATTGGAAACTGGTACATCCCCCTCACCGGCCCGGAGGCGGGCGTGGTGCGGCCCAAATAGCGGAAACAGTCCCCCGGAGCCGTCCGGGGGACTGTTTGTTTGCTTACGAGAGGGAGGGCGGACTTCTCCTGGGGGGCCAGGGGGATCTCCAAGACGGTCTCCACCCCGTCCTGGCCCACAATGGCGGGGATGCTCAGGCACAGGTTTTCAAGGCCGTACTCCCCCTCCAGCACCGCCGAGATGGGCAGCATGGCCGACTCGTTTTTTACGATACACTCGGCGATGCGGGCCACCGCCATGGCGATGCCGTAGTAGGTGGCCCCCTTGCGCTCGATGATCTCATAGGCGCTGTCCCGCACCTCGTGGTAGATGCGGTCCAGCTCGGCGCGGTAATTTTTCTTCCCCCGCAGCTGGCAGAAGTGGTCCAGGTCCAGGCTGGAGATGTTGGCGCTGCTCCACACCGCCAGCTCGCTGTCCCCGTGCTCGCCGATGATGGCGGCGTGGACGTTCCGGCTGTCCACCCCCAGGTACTGCCCCAGCAGGTATTTTAGGCGGGCGGTGTCCAGCACCGTCCCGGAGCCGATCACGTGCCTGGCGGGCAGGCCGGACAGCTTCCAGGCGGCGTAGGTGAGCACGTCCACCGGGTTGGACACCACCAGCAGAATGCCCTGGAACAGCCTCTTGGTGAGCTCCGGGATGATGCTTTTTAAAATGGCCACGTTTTTGTCGATCAGGTCCAGCCGGGTCTCGCCGGGCTTCTGGTTGGCCCCGGCGGTGAGGATGACCATGGCGCAGTCGGCCACGTCGTCATAGGTCCCGGCGTAGATCTGCATGGAGGCGGCGTAGGGGAGCCCGTGGCTCAGGTCCATGGCCTCCCCCTCCGCCTTGGCCTGGTTGGCGTCGATGAGCACCAGCTCGGAGTACAGCCCCCGCTGCATCAGGCTGAAGGCGATGGACGACCCCACAAAGCCGCAGCCGATAATGGCCGCCTTTCGGACGTTTATCATAATGGGCACGCTCCTTTCGTTCCTCCGTGCTAGTCTGTCCCGTTTTTCGCCGGGACATTCCGGCGGGAGGGGAAAGGAGCGTTCTTCTTTGTCAGCCCTCTGTGGCGGCGGCCAGCAGCCCCTGGCAGCCGGAGAGCACGTCCTGCCAGGTGGCCTCAAAGTCCCCGGTGTACCAGGGATCGGCCACCTCGTCGAAGCAAAGTCCGCTTTTCTCCGTTTCCGCCTGCGGCGAAAACTCCGAACGCTCCCTTGCTTCTCCTCTCCCCACGCGACCCGCTTCGCTGGGCTCGCGCGGGGATCCCTTCCGTCCGCCGGCATACTCCAGCATCAGATGGATCTTTCCCTCCGGATCGCCGCCGCAGATGCGGCGCATATTCCGGATGTTGGCCTGGTCCATGCCGATGAGCAGGTCCCAGTCCTCGTAGTCCTCCCGCCGCAGCTGCCGGGCCCGCTTGCCCTCACAGCTGATGCCGTGCTGGGCCAGCTTCCGGCGGGCCGGGGGATAGACCGGGTTGCCGATCTCCTCGGTGCTGGTGGCGGCAGATTCGATGTGGAATTCCTGCTCCAATCCCGCCTTTTTCACTAAATCTTTCATAATAAACTCGGCCATTGGGCTTCTGCAAATATTGCCGTGGCAGAGAAAAAGTATCCTGATCATGCTCTGTACACTCCAACTCATTACTATCGCACTCAGTATAGCACTGAATCTCAGATTCGTCGAGTTGGATTTCCAGATGGGCGGCAGAATCGATTTTTCTCTGGAGTTCTGCCTTTGACCAGCCTAAACGACCAGCGGCACGAAGATACCAGCGCCGCTCCTCCGGCTCCATGTCTGCTTCCAGAATGACTACATTCTGCGTCCAACTGATCTCCATGGCCAGCTTCAGCAACTCGGGGGTGTCCTCATACATCCGATAGAACTCCCGCATCCGGCGAAGGTTGCGCGGGGAGAAGCCGGAAACATCGGGGAAACGGCTGTGCAGATATTCGGCTGCAGCCACTGCCGCGCCTTTCTCAGGCCGGGAACAGACAATGCGGCCCAGTTCGCAGCAGAGTTGCATCTGGGGCAGCTCGGCGCTCAGCGCAGCCTCCAGAGCCGCAAACATGGTGGAATAATCGATGTTTTTGCGGATGTTCATAGCTTCTCCTTTCCGGCAGAACCTGCCTTATTTTGAAACAGGCCAAAGAGAAGCACAGGAGGCGCCTCCTGCGTTTCTCTTTGGCCTGTTACACCACTTGTACCATCTGCTCCCAGAGCAGGACGAAGCGGTCGTCGATGATTTTGTTGTCGTGGTAATGTCCGAACAGCCAGTAATGAAATCTGGCTCGCTTTTTGACTTCTTCCAGGAAGTCGGTCAGGTGGTCGTGAACATA
>CASFKT010000004.1 GCA_949295195.1 uncultured bacterium
ACCCGCGCCGGTATTTCATGGCGCCGGCCCCCGGTTCTTCGGAGTGGAGCTGGAGATCGACGAGGCCGGGGAGTGTACCAGCAGCGCGCGGACCCTGCTGGCAATCGCAAATCGGGACGGGGCTCACGCCTACTGCAAGCACGACGGCTCCCTGGAGGAGGGATTTGAGATCGTGACCCACCCCATGTCTCTGGACTATCATCTGACCCAAATGCCCTGGGCTGAGGTATGCCGCAAGGCTGTTTCCCTGGGATACCTCAGCCACCAGGCCGGGACCTGCGGTCTGCACGTCCACGTAAGCCGGGCGGCTTTTGGCGACACTCCAGAAAAACAGGATGCAGTGATTGCCCGGATACTCTACTTCTTTGAAAAGCACTGGGAGGAACTGCTGAAATTCAGCCGCCGCACTCCCGCCCAGCTGAACCGTTGGGCCGCCCGGTATGGCTATCAGGAACAGCCCAAGGACATTTTGGAGCACGCCAAAGATGACCGCCATGCCAGCCGGTATACCTGTGTCAACCTGTCGAACGCAGATACCATTGAGTTTCGGATCTTCCGGGGCACACTGCGGGTCAATACGATTCTCGCCACCTTGCAGCTGCTGGACCGCATCTGTGATGTGGCCCTGGCTCTGTCTGACGATGTTTTGAAGGAGATGTCCTGGACCACCTTTGCCGCTGGCTGCGAGGCCCCTGAACTGGTGCAGTATCTAAAAGAACGCCGCCTCTATGTCAATGAGCCGGTTGCGGACGGGGAGGAGATTTGACCATGTGCTGTTTATTCGGACTCATTGACACGGCTCAGTACTTTACCCGCCAGCAGAAAAATGCCATTCTTCACGCGTTGGCTGCGGCCAGCGAAGCCCGGGGGCAGGACGCCACCGGAGTTGCATACTGTCACAACGGTGCCCTGATTGTGCGCAAGCGTCCGGTCCCCGGCCATGTGTTCCCGCTCCAGATCCCCGCTGATGCCGCCGCAGTGATGGGGCACACCCGCCTGACCACCCAGGGCAGCGAGAAAAAGAACTACAATAACCACCCCTTTCTGGCCTCTGCCGGAGCAGAAAGCTTCGCCCTGGCCCATAACGGCGTGATCCGCAACGACCGGCTTCTGCGAAAGCAGGAGCAGCTTCCGGCCACCAAGATTGAGACAGACAGCTATATCGCCGTTCAGCTCCTGGCCCGGAGCGGCGAGGTCAGTATGGACTCTCTCCGGGATATGGCGGAGCGGCTGGAAGGTTCCTTTTCCTTCACCGTCCTGGATGACCAAAACAATCTGTACTTCGTCAAGGGAGACAGTCCACTCTGCCTGTACCATTACCAAACGTCCGGTGTCTATCTCTACGCTTCTACCAAACAGATCTTAGAGAAGGCATTACAGCAGCTCTCCTTTGATTGGGAGCCACCAATTCAAGTTCCCCTGGAGTGCGGCGAGATTTTGCAGATCACGGCGGAAGGGGAGGAGAGGAGGGCGACCTTTGACGACAGCAAGCTGCTCCGAAGCCTCGCCTATGGCCAGTACACTCCGCCCTCCTGGTGGGGCGTTGGCAGCTCTGCTCATAGTGCCGAGTCCGGCCGCCTAGCCGCTCTGAAATCAGTTGCGGGGTACTTTGGGATCGCGCCATGGGAGATTGATTGGCTGATAGAGGCGGGGGTTACAGAGGCGGAGATTGAGGAATATCTATATTGCACTGAAATGTAGGGAGCCGAATCCACTAACAAATTTCAATCATGTCTTATTTTAGATTATTTGTGCTGAAGTATCTGTACATGGAACGGACAGAGAAAGCATATAGTTGTCCCATGGAGGGAATGCTATGTTGGAAGAAGCAAAAACTGAGCTGATCCATGAAATTATGTTACAAATAAACGAGAATTTGTACATAAAAGGGGAAATAAGCCGAGAACTATATGAACAGGCAAAAATAAAGATTGTAGAGAAAAGGGTGCGGCAGCAGAAGATATAGGGCGGGAGTTACCGACTCTGCAAAGACCTCGGAAGGAGAGATCTGTATCACAGCTAAAATATATCATAGTATTCTAAAGAAGATCGGCACTTTCAAAATAAAATAGCCCCCTGAAACGGTGCGGAGCGATCCGCACCGTTTTTACATAAATACACAACATTATATTGATTTTTTGATTTTGTTGTGTATAATGAGGATGGGTGATGAGGTTGAATTTGATTTTGAGTACTATCTTGCAGGAGAAAGAACGCATCGACCGTATGCTGGCAAAATATCAGGAGGAACTTAGAACACTCCCCAAAGGCGCCATTTCTGAAAAAAAGGCCGGGCAGTCCACCTACTTTTATTTGAAATATCGTGAGGGAAAACGAGTAATTTCCAAGTATATTCCGCAAAAAGATGTAGAGGCAGTGCGGGAGCAAGTGGAAAAACGGAGGCATATCGAAACGATGATTCGATCTTTGCGGGAGGAGCGTGCGATTGCCGAGAAAGCATTGGAGGGACAATTATGATTTTATATCATGGCAGCAATCTGATTGTATCGGAACCCAAACTGATTCAGCAAAATCGTTTTTTGGATTTTGGATTTGGTTTTTATACCACAACCAATAACCAATAAGGTTTACCGCACGTTTACCCTCTATGCCGCTGGAGTGTTGACCAAGGAACAGACCCTGGAACAACTCAAAATCAAGAAGCTATATAATCAGCTGATGTTGACAACGGAAAAGGCGTTGTCCCATCTGCGGTTTGTTGGCACAGTACCGGAGGAGGAATTTTGATGGCGGATAAAAAGTTTGAAGCGATTTTAACTTTATTGGTCCCCCAAGTTGTTCAGTTGATTTGTGAGAACTATCCTATGGATGAAGTGGCTGCGTCCAGAGACTTTTATGAATCCAAGGTATATTCTTTGCTGGAGCAGGAGGACACCAAACTGTGGCATTTTAGCCCGCTTACTTTGTTTAATATGTATGATGAAGAAAAAAAGACAGGAAACTTTGAGATACCGGAGGAGATATGAATATGAGCAGGCAAGGAGACTTCCTCATTTATTGCGTGGAAACCTATAAAAACGCCAAGCATTTGACAGGCAAGCAGGTGGCGGAACTCTTTACCCGTTACCGCGTATGGGAGTATGTGTATTCCTGCTTTGAAGCCCTGCACACCACGGGAGCCAACTATATTGTGGAGGACATTGACCTCTATATCGAGGCAAGGAAACCTGCTATGGCTTAAAAGCTACCGCCTGAAACTGCACATTTCCCATTCCTATCTGCATATAAAAATTGCAATGACAACCTCGAATAAAGAATGACACAAAATCATCAATGCGTAAGCAATCAGAAAATCCAAACTGCCTGTCTCTATGGCCGAGCTGATCGGCTTGCGGGATAGGCCGTTTTTAACTTTGAAAGAGTGGATATATGGATGGATTTAGTGTCAGAATAAAGGTCGAGAATGGATGAGGAGATGATGCCCAAGGAGCAATACCCTGGACAGTATTCAATATACCCAGGAGCTGCTAAAGAGTGGGGTAGGGGTGCTGTTCCAATCGGATAATATCAATTTCCAGAGTATGCCCAAGGTCCTAGGTGCATGCCTGGAGTGGGCTCACTGCTCTGTTCGGATTCTCTGTCCGTTTTTGCGCAGACCGGCTCAAGTTGTCCCTTGCGTCCCCGGTTTATTTTACTATAATAGACATATGGGCTATCATCAACATCTGCTTTTTATTCTGGGACGGAACCGAACCGTCCCGCACTGCAGAGGGGGGCGTTTCCATGGCGTACATTTCCTTGGATCAGGTGGTTAAGCGCTATCAGATGGGGGAAGTCACCATCACAGCGGCCGACCACATCACCTTCGATGTGGAGAAGGGGGAGTTTGTCATCATCGTGGGGCCCTCCGGGGCGGGCAAGACCACGGTGCTCAACATCCTGGGGGGCATGGACTCCTGCGACGAGGGAACTATCACCGTGGACGGCAGCCTGGTCAGCAGCTATAACAGCCGCCAGCTGACCACCTACCGCCGCTATGACATCGGCTTTGTATTCCAGTTTTATAATCTGGTGCAGAACCTCACCGCCCTGGAAAATGTGGAGCTGGCCGCCCAGATCTGCAAGCACCCCCTGGACGCGGAGGAGGTGCTGCGGCACGTGGGGCTGGGGGACCGGCTCAATAACTTCCCTGCCCAGCTCTCCGGCGGGGAGCAGCAGCGGGTGGCCATCGCCCGGGCCCTGGCCAAAAATCCCAAGCTGCTGCTGTGCGACGAGCCCACCGGAGCCCTGGATTACATCACCGGCAAGTCCATTCTGAAGCTCCTCCAGGACACCTGCCGCCAGCAGGGCATGACCGTGGTGGTCATCACCCACAACACAGCCATCGCCCCCATGGCGGACAAGGTGATCCATGTGAAAAACGGCCGGGTGGACCGCATCCGCAAAAATCCGGCTCCCACGCCGGTGGAAGAAATCGAGTGGTAAGTATGTAGTTAGGAGTTGGAAGATTTTGTGTCCGGCGGAGCCGGACAGATGGAATGGCCGCCGTAGGCGGCTCAATAACTCCTATCTCCTATCTCATCACTCCTAACTCATAAAGGGGGGGATTGTATGAAGCTGCGACATAACCGCATTATGACGGACGCTCTGCGGGAGATTCGGCACACCCGCAGCCGCTTTCTCTCCCTGCTGGTCCTCTCTGCCCTTTCGGTGTGCTTTCTGGCAGGCTTGCGGGCCACGGCCCCGGATATGAAAAACTCCGCCGACCTGTATTTCGACCAGCAGAGGCTGATGGATCTGCGCATCACATCCACTCTGGGTCTGACGGAGGAGGACGCCGCCGCCCTGGAGCGTCAGGAGGGCGTCTTGGCGGTGGAGCGGGCCTATACCGTGGACGCCATGGTCCACCTGACTGACGACGACTATATTGTGAAGGCTTTATCCTTTACAGAAAGTTCGGGCCTGAACAGTCCCAAGCTGGTGGAGGGCCGCCGGCCCCAGACCGCCGGGGAGTGCCTGGTGGAGCCCCTGCTTCTGGAGGAGACCGGGCTGAGCCTGGGGGATGCCATCGCCCTGGACACGGGCTCCGGGAGCTATGAGGACGCCCTGGCCCTGGAGAAGTTCACCATCGTGGGGACGGCCAACTCTCCCTTGTACATCGGAGTGGATCGGGGCACCTCCAGCCTGGGCACCGGCCAGGTGTCCGCCTTTGTGCTGCTGCCCCTGGAGGCCTTCACCCTGGAGACCTACACCGACTTCTACCTCCAGGTGGAGGGGGCCCAGGACCTTAACAGCTACAGCGACGCCTACACCCAGTGGATCGACGATTTTTCCGATTCTCTGGAGCCCTTTGCGGACCAGAGGGCCCGGATGCGGGGGGACGAGGTCATCGGCGAGGCCAACGAGGCCCTGGCCGACGCGGAAGCGGAGCTCTCCGACGCCCAAGCCGAGGCGGAGGCGGAGCTCTCCGACGCCTGGGCCCAGCTGGAGGAGGGCCGGGCCGACCTGGACGAGGGCTGGGCGGAGTACCGGGACGGCGTCCGGGAACTGAACGACCAGGTGGCCCAGGCCGAGCAGGAGATCGCCGACGGCCAGGGGGAACTGGACGAGGCCCTTTCGGAGCTCAACGACGGAGAACAGGAGCTCACCGACGCCCGGGCCGACCTGGACGAGGGCTGGACGGAGTATTACGACGGCCTGCGGGACTATGAGGACGGCCTGGCGGAGTTCGAGGACGGCAGGCGGCAGTACGAGGAGGGCCTGGCGGAGTACTACGACGGGCTGGACCAGTACCAGGAGGGCCTGGACGACTACGAGGACGGGGAGCGTCAGGTGGAGGACGGCTGGGACGAGTACTACGCCGGACTGGAGCAGTACAACGACGGCGCGGAGGAGCTGGAGCAGGGCCGGGAGACCCTCCGGGAGCAGGAGGCGGCCTTCCAGGAAGGGTTGACTCAGTTCCGGGAGAACCTGGGCAGCCTGGGGCTGTCCCAGTACGCGGCTATGAGCAACAGCCAGCTGCTCTCCGCCATGACAGACAGCGCCCAGGCCGCCGTCATCGACGGCGCTCTGAACAGCACCCGCACCAGCCTGTCCCAGGGGATCGAGCTGCTCAACAGTATCGACGCCCTGCGCACCCAGTTGGGCAGCAACGCAGACACGGACCTCTCTCTGCTGCAAAGTCAGCGGGATGGACTTATAGCAAGTATTTCTGATTTACAGGGTGATATCGCTGAATTGCAGGAGGCGCTGGCCGCCCTCTCTCCCGACAGTCCCACCTATGAAGCGGACCGGCAGCAGCTCCAGTCCGCCATCGACGCCCTCAGCGGCCAGCTGTCCACCGCCCAGGGGAATCTGGAGCAGATGGAGGAGCTGATCGCGGCCCGGACCACCCTGGCCCAGCTGGAGGAACAGCGGGACGCCGCCGGCCTCACCCACGCCACCGCCGCCTCCCTCCAGGCCCAGCTGGACGCTCTGAGCGGCGTGAGCACCTCCGTGTTCCTCTCCGGCCAGCGGCAGATCGACCAGGGCTGGCAGGAGATCTACGACGGCCAGGCGGAGCTGGAGGATGCCTGGCAGCAGCTGGTGGACGCCCGCAGGGAGCTGCTGGACGCGGAGGCGGAGCTGGAGGACGCCTGGGCCCAGCTGGAGGACGCCCGGCTGGAGCTGGAGGACGGCTGGGCGGAGCTGGAGGACGCCCGGCTGGAAATGGAGGATGGCTGGGCAGAGCTGGAGGACGCCCGGCGGCAGCTGGAGGACGCCCTCCAGGAGCTCCAGGACGGGGAGCGGGAGCTGGCCGACGGCCAGGCCGACCTGGATGAGGGGTGGGCGGAGTACAACGACGGCCTGGCAGAGCTGGAGGATGCCCGTCAGACTCTGGCGGAGGAGACCGCCGACGCCCAATTGGAGCTCAGCGACGCCCTGGCCCAGCTTCAGGATGGGGAGGCGGAGTACCGCGACGGCCTTCAGGAGTACCGGGAGGGCGAGGCAGAGGCGCAGAAGCAGATCGCCGACGCCCAAAAGGAGCTGGAACAGGCCCGCCGGGACATTGCGGAAATTGAAGCGTGCCAGTGGTACTTACTGGACCGGAACACCAACGCGGGCTATGTGAGCTACTCCATGGACGCCGACCGGATGGGCAATCTGGCCTCGGTTTTCCCTCTGATCTTCTTCTTGGTGGCCGCTCTGGTGTGCCTGACCACCATGACCCGCATGGTGGAGGAGCAGCGGGTCACCATCGGCGGACTGAAAGCCCTGGGCTACTCCAAGGGGGCCATCGCCGTCAAATATGTGGGCTACGGCTTCCTGGCCAGCGCCCTGGGCTCCCTGATCGGCCTGGCGGTGGGTCTCACTCTGCTGCCTTGGATCATCTGCAACGCCTGGAATATCATCTATACCCTGGGTGAGGTGCAGTACGGCCTGGAGCCGGTCACGTCCTCCCTGGCCTGTCTGGCCGCCGTGGGCACGGTGACCCTGTCCGCCCTGGGGGCATGCTTCTCCACCCTCACCGCCGTTCCCGCCCAGCTTATGCGGCCCAAAGCCCCTCCGGCGGGCAAGCGGGTGCTGCTGGAGCGCCTGCCTTTCCTCTGGCGGCGGCTGTCCTTCAACTATAAAATCACCATCCGCAACCTGTTCCGGTATCAGCGCCGGTTCTGGATGACGGTCGTCGGCATCGGCGGCTGCGCCGCCCTGATCGTCACCGCCTTTGGCCTGCGGGGCTCCATCTTTGACATCATGGATAAACAGTTTGACGAGATCTACGGCTATACCGCCCAGGTGGGTCTGGTGGACCAGGTCACCCCCGGCGAGCTGCGGGAGGTGACCCAGGCCCTGGAGGAGAGCGAGCTGGTGGAGGACTTTCTGGCCTGCTCCAGCCAGTCTGTGACTGCGGAGACGGACGCCTACACCGTGGACGCCACCCTCCAGGTGTTCTCCAGCCAGGAGGCCCTGGAGCCCTTTATCCACCTGCGCCACCGCACCGACAGCCAGCCGGTGGTTCTCCCCGACGACGGGGTGGTTTTGACGGAAAAGCTGGCCAAGCTGCTGGGAATACAGGCCGGAGACACCATTACCCTGGACGGAGACGCCCGTGTGGAGGTCCAAGTGGCCGACGTGACCGAGCACTACATCCAGCACTACGTGTACATGACCGACGCCTGCTACCAGGCGGTCTTTGGAACGGAACCCGCGCAAAACCTGATCCTGGCCGACTACCCCATTGACGCGCCGGAGACGGAGGCGCTGGAGCGGGAGCTGGTGAGCCTGGACGGCGTGACCGCCCTGACCCGGATGGAGGACACCCGGGACACCTACGGCTCCAGTCTGGAGAGCGTGGACTACGCCGTGGTGCTCATCATCGTGTGCGCGGCGGCCCTGGCCTTTGTGGTGCTCTACAACCTGACCAACATCAACATCACCGAGCGGATGCGGGAGCTGGCCACTTTAAAGGTGCTGGGCTTCTATGACCGGGAGCTGTCCGCCTACATCTACCGGGAAAACGTGGTCCTCACCGTATTCGGCGTGGCCATGGGCATGGTGATGGGCAAGCTGCTCCACCAGTGGCTGATCCTCACGGTGGAGATCGACCTGCTCATGTTCGGCCGGGAACTGTCTCTGGGCAGCTGCGCCTACGCTGTGGTGCTGACGGTGATTTTCTCCCTGCTGGTCAACCTGGCCGCCCACCGGTCTCTGAAAAAATTGGATATGGTAGAGTCCTTAAAAACCGTGGAGTAAGCAAAAACGGGTCTGCTGCAAAACAGGCCTGAAAGCCAGAGGTTCAAATCCTCCTACAGCCGGAAATCCGCTGGAATCAGGCGATTCCAGCGGATTATTATATGAAGAAAACCACTTGCCGGGCGAGTAGTTTTTTTGATCCAAGGAGACGGTCCTCTTTTCGGGACCGTCTTTTCTTTGTCAATAAGGGACTGGACAGGCATATATTAGAACCCTGTTCTCGGAAAACGAATAGGGGACGGTATGCTCTAAGTAACTTCTTAATCATGTAATATTTTCTGAACTTCCCCAATTCACATTGACAAATACTCCTTTGGGAGTATACTTAAATGTGAGAATGGAGATGATACACCTATGATCAAAAAACTCTATCACGGTTCCTCAACTATCATTGAGAAACCTTTATTTGGATATGGTAAACCCTACAACGATTATGGTCTCGGCTTTTATTGTACTGACAGCCTTGAGATGGCGAAAGAATGGGGAGTTGGCAAGGATCAGGACGGCTATGCCAACTGCTATGAAATCGAGTGCGAAGGTCTGCAAATCCTTGAACTGAATGCACCGGAATACTGCATTTTGCATTGGCTCACAGTGTTGCTGCAAAACCGCGAGTTTGATGTTCCCTCTGGTCTGGCATTGGAGGCGAAGGAATATCTGCTTGCCCATTTTTCCATTGATTATGAGAACTTCGATGCGATCATTGGGTATCGTGCCGATGACAGCTATTTTTCGTTTGCACAGGATTTCATAAATGGTACCATTTCTTACCGTCAGCTTAACAATGCGATGTATCTTGGCAAGCTTGGTCAGCAGTTCGTTCTCAAAAGTAAGAAAGCATTTGATCGAATCGAGTTTGTCGGCAGCGAGATTGCCGAAAGCAGCGAATGGTACGCAAAAAAAATGCTGCGGGACAAAACCGCCCGCCGCGAGTATTTCAGCGTGGAACGAAACCGCCGGCAGCGTGGTGATTTATATATTACGCAAATTATAGATGAGGAGATGATGCCCGATGATCCGCGCTTACGATAAGGTTTATCTTGACAAAGCCCGCACTGTCCTTGGCCGTATGCTGGACTTTGCGGTGTATGATCTTAAATACGATATTACTGAATTTTTCGATCTGTTCATCAAGTCCGGCGTTGCAAAACGCTTTGAAACCGGTGATTTCACTGTTATTGTTGGTATATCCGGTGTGGAGCTTGCTTATGAAGTGCTTGAGCAATCCGGCGTGGAAAGCGAACGCGTCAAACCAAACTATACCGCCTCACGGAGCGAGGAGTTTTGGACGGGCTGGGCATTGGCATATTATCAGTGGGAAACATCTATGAGCTTTGCGGAGATTGTGCGGCATGTTCCCATCAAAGATATAGTAGCCCTTTACCAGCCCTATCATGAAATGGATATTCGACAGTTCGTCGATAAGATGAATGCCATGTATAAAGCGGCGAAACCGGAAACAAATCTTAAATTTCTGCGTCAGAAAGCCGGTTTAAGTCAACGCGATCTTGCGGATTTGTCCGGTGTTCCGGTACGCACGATCCAACAATACGAGCAACGGCAGAAGAACATCAACAAGGCCCAGGCGGAGTATCTTGTTGTGCTGGCAAAGGTGCTGTGCTGTGAGGTAGGGGACTTGATGGAAAAAATAAAATAGAAAAATCGCGGCTTCAACAATGTGAGCTGCACTTGTCAAGCAAAGCTATGGCGATGTAGAGGAAGCCGTATTTTTTATGAGTTAACATAATTTGAAAACCGGCTGGTCCTTTATAACTTCGCCTAAGGTTGAACCCCCTATTGACTACCACATAAATTTACTTTATAATGGAACAAACAGAAGTTAAGGGGGCGTGTTTTTGGACTTATATGAAATTCGTATGGCGCTTAACGCGGGGAAGAGCATTTATGACCTTCCTCTCAGAGTGACCTATTACGCCCGTGTCTCCACCGACAAGGACGAGCAGATCCATTCCCTCTCAGCTCAGGTGCAGTATTACTCTGATTTTATCCGGAAGTGTCCGAATTGGACTTATGTTGAGGGATATGTTGATGAGGGGATCAGTGGAACCAGCGTTCGTAAGCGGGAAAATTTCTTGCGAATGATTGATGATGCGAAAGATGGACGGTTTGACTTCATCATTACGAAGGAGATCTCACGCTTCTCCCGCAATACCCTGGACAGCATTCAATATACCCAGGAGCTGCTAAAGAGTGGGGTAGGGGTGCTGTTCCAATCGGATAATATCAATACACTCATGCCGGATGCAGAATTGCGGCTTACGCTCATGTCAAGTATTGCGCAAGACGAGGTGCGCAAGATTTCTGAGCGGGTAAAGTTTGGTTTTAAAAGGTCTATTGAGAATGGAACTGTCCTGGGCAATAACCGGATCTGGGGGTATCAAAAACAGAATGGCAGCTTGGTCGTTAACGAGAAAGAGGCAGAGATCGTTCGCCTGATCTTTGAACTCTATGCGAATCAGAGAATGGGAATCCGGACGATTGCCAACTATTTAACCGATCACGGCTACAGAAATACCAACGGAAACGGCTTTTCATTCAGCACCATTCGGGGGATATTGAGCAATCCCAAGTATAAGGGCTACTACTGCGGAAGAAAAAGTACAAAGATTGACTACAAACTCAGTACCATTAAAACTTTCGCGCCGGATCAATGGGTCATGTACAAAGACAAGCAGAATGTTCCGCCCATCGTGTCCGAGGAACTGTGGGAGAAAGCAAATTTGATCCTAGCAAAGCGATCTGCCAAACAGAGTGCAGAGGACAAGACCAGCTATCAGAACAAGTATCCATACAGCGGCAAGGTGATCTGCGGGATTCACCACGAACCGTACTACCGCTCCTTGTACCGATATAAGAGCGGAAATAAGGAAGTCTGGCAGTGTCAGGAGTATTCCAAGAGGGGAAAGAGTGGCTGCCGGTCCCCGATCATTTATACAAGCGAACTGGACGACATTATGAGAAAGTCCCTGGAAGAAGTCACCGTGCACAAGGCCGAAATCGTCCATGAACTGATCCAAGTCTACAGTTCCATAGAGAGCGGAGCGGAGATTGAAAAAAGTGTTAGGAAATGTAAAATGGATATGGATGACATCCTCCGCAGGAAGGATAAGCTCCTGGACTTAAGCATTGATGGCAGGATTACGGATCAGGAGTTTAGCGCTCGGAATAATCGGTTTAACGAGGAACTGGAGAAACTGCAGCAGCAGCTCCGGGAGCTGGAAGCTGAGAAACTGAAGAACAAAGATATGATGCAGTCGATTGATCTGCTTCGACAAGTGATTACCAAAGAGCTGAATTTTGAGCATGGTTTCTCTGAGGGCGTGATCGACACACTGCTGGATCACATTGAGGTAAATGGAACCGATAAAAAGAACGAGATCTCAGCGAAGGTTTACCTGAAAGCCATGCCAGAGGCACAAAAATATTCAATCCAGCGAATAAGAGGTAACACTTCTGTTTGTACCAGACAATACACATGATAAGAGCCGATATCGAGACCGAGGTGTCCCCCATCGTGGGCAGCGAGAAGCAGAGCGAGGAGATGATCCACTACCTGCTCCAGGAGTTCGAGGGGGACACGGCGAAAATCTGGCAGTCCAACATCTTCGGCAAGTCCTTCCACGAGCTGGTGGGGGAGGACCTGAACGCCAAGGTGAAGCGCATGCCAGAGGACGCCCGGGAGAAGCTGCGGGAAACCCTCCAGCGGATCATCAACGAGGGCTCCGGGGGGCTCATCTGCATCATTTTATAGGGAACGATTGGAGCGGAAAAACGCGACGAGCGCCGGGATAGAACCTTTGTTCTATCCCGGCGCAGCTTATGAGATCAAGTTTTTGTGACCGTATGTCCCTCTGCACAGAACAATTGTTCTATGCGGGCGTTTCTCCATAAAAAGCGCTCAGGTCCGGCACAGGGCCCGCAATTCCTCCGGCCGCAGCAGGCGCACCTCCCGGTAGCCCAGCTCCACCCAGCCCCGGCGGGCGAAGTCGTTGAGGGTGCGGCTCACCGTCACCCGGCTGGCGGAGATGGAGGCGGCCATCTCGTCCTGGGTGCTGTGGACGGTGGAGAGCTGGTCGGCCCCGGAGAGCAGGAACCGTGCCAGCCGCCAGGGCACCGGCCGGAAGGCCATGTCGTCCAGCTGCTCGGACAGCAGGCGCACCGTCCGGGCCAGGTACTGGAGCATGGACATGGCCAGCTCCGGGTCCCGGGCCACCGCCTGGGTGACCACCCCCCGGTCCATGGGCACCAGCTCGCAGGGGGTGAGGGCCACCGCCGAGGACACCCGGGGCAGCTGGTCGAAGAAGGAGGCCTCCCCAAAGAGGCTCCCCGCCTGGTACACGTTGAGCACCCGCTCCGCCCCGTCGTCGGACTGGATGAAGCTCTTCACCCGGCCCTTCTTTAAATAGTAGAAGCAGGTGGCCTCGGTGTTCTGCAAGTAGATCAGGTGGCCCGGGGAGCACCGCACCTCGGGCAGGGTCTCGGCAAAAACCTTCCAGGGGCCAAGTTCAAAGTTCTCCAAAGTCCATCCGCTCCTTTCGCAGAGGCGGCCTGCGGCCGCCCGTCCACGTTTCACATGTATGCAGGGGCGAATAATATTCGCCCGCAAAACAGCAATTAGAGAGGAACCGGCGGGCATCTCCAGACCGCCAGTTCGTGTCCTGTATCCGAATCCTAGGCCTTTGTAGGGGCGGATAGTATCCGCCCGCAAGGCATTTTTTTGGGGGGAGAAGGCGGGCGGCTGGTAGCCGCCCCTACATCATTGTTTCAATTGTATCATATGTAACATTCTTTTTCCACCGGTCCTGCTAAACTGTACCCAAGAAAAATGAGGAGGGATCATTCACTATGGGAATGACAATGACCCAAAAGATTCTGGCCAAGCACGCCGGTCTGGACCACGTGGAGGTGGGCCAGCTCATCGAGGCCAAGGTGGACATGGTGCTGGGCAACGACATCACCACCCCGGTGGCCATCACCGAGTTTGAGAAGGCGGGCTTCACCCAGGTGTTTGACAAGGACAAGATCTCCATTGTCCTGGACCACTACACCCCCTGCAAGGACATCAAGTCCGCCGAGCTGTGTCTGCAGGCCCGGAACTTTGCCCACAAGCACGAGATCACCAACTTCTTCGACGTGGGCCAGATGGGCGTGGAGCACGCCCTGCTGCCCGAGAAGGGCCTGTGCGCCCCCGGTGAGATCATCGTGGGTGCCGACTCCCACACCTGCACCTACGGGGCGGTGGGGGCCTTCTCCACCGGCATCGGCTCCACCGACATGGCCGCCGCCATGGCCACCGGCCTTCTGTGGTTCAAGGTGCCCGCCGCCATCAAGGTGACCCTCAAAGGGAAACTCCAGCCCATGGTGTCCGGCAAGGACGTGATCCTCCACCTGATCGGGGAGATCGGGGTGGACGGCGCCCTGTACCAGTCCCTGGAGTTCACCGGGGAGGGGGTGGCCTCTCTGTCCATGGACGACCGGTTCACCATCTCCAACATGGCCATCGAGGCCGGCGGCAAGAACGGTATCTTCCCCGTGGATGAGAAGACCATGGAGTACATCAGCGGCCGGGTGAACCGCCCCTGCGAGGCCTTCGAGGCCGACCCCGACGCGGTGTACGCCCGGGAGGTGGTCATCGATCTGGATAAGCTGGAGCCCACCGTGGCCATGCCCCACCTGCCCGAGAACACCAAGGTGGTGTCCGAGGTGGCCGGCCTGCCCATCAACCAGGTGGTCATCGGCTCCTGCACCAACGGCCGCATCAGCGACCTGCGGGCCGCCGCCGCTGTCCTCAAGGGCAAAAAGGTGGCCGACGGCGTGCGGTGCATCGTCATCCCCGCCACCCAGGAGATTGTCCTCCAGGCCATGCAGGAGGGCCTCATTCAGACCTTCATCGAGGCGGGCTGCGCCGTCTCCACCCCCACCTGCGGCCCCTGCCTGGGCGGCCATATGGGCGTTATGGCCGAGGGGGAGCGCACCGTCTCCACCACCAACCGCAACTTCGTGGGCCGCATGGGCCATGTGACCTCCGAGGTCATCCTGGCCTCTCCCGCCGTGGCCGCCGCCTCCGCCGTGGCCGGCTGCGTAGCCGACCCGCGCGCGCTTTCTTGAAAGAAAGCGCGGCAAAGAACTTTGTGCGAAACTGCGTTTCGCCTCTAGGTTTTAAGAAAGCGTTTCCGGAACCTTTTGTTTGCGATTTTTCGGAAACTTGAGGCAGATGGTAGGTTTCTATAAAAGAAGTTTAAAGTTCTTTTTGCTCCTTTTTCTTTCAAGAAAAAGGAGGAACAACTCAGAAAGGATTGACGAACCAATGAAGGTTTACAAATACGGCGCCAACGTGGACACCGACGTGATCATCCCCGCCCGGCACCTGAACGACCCGTCCCCGGCGGCCCTGGCCTCCCACTGCATGGAGGACATCGACCCCGACTTCGCCTCCACCGTGGAGGCGGGGGACATCGTGGTGGCCGGCCCCAACTTCGGCTGCGGCTCCAGCCGGGAGCACGCCCCCCTGGCCTTGAAGTCCTGCGGGGTGAAGTGCGTCATTGCCCCCTCTTTCGCCCGCATCTTCTACCGCAACGCCATCAACATCGGCTTCCCCATCGTGGAGTGCGCCCAGGCCGCTCAGGAGATCCAGGCCGGCGACCAGGTGGACGTGGACTTCTCTACCGGCGTGATCACTGATACCACCCAGGGCAAGACCTGGCAGGCCGCGCCCTTCCCCGAGTTCATCGACGGCATCATCAAGAGCGGCGGCCTGCTCAACTCCCTGAAGGCCCGGGGGGTGGCGAAATGAACTACAAAATCGCATTGATCCGCGGCGACGGCATCGGCCCCGAGGTCGTGGGGGAGGCCGTCAAGGTCATGGAGGCGGTGGGCGAGAAGTTCGGCCACACCTTCACCTTTGAGGATATTTTGATGGGCGGCTGTGCCATCGACGCAGTAGGAAAATCCTACCCCGACGGCACCGCCGAGAAGTGCAAGGCCTGCGACGCGGTGCTGCTGGGCGCGGTGGGCGGCCCCAAGTGGGGCCACTCCTCCGACCCGGAGAAGCGCCCCGAGACCGCCCTGCTGTCCATCCGCAAGGACCTGGGGCTGTACGCCAACCTGCGCCCCGCCGCCCTGCGGCCCGCTCTGGCCGACGCCTGCCCCCTGAAGCAGGAGACGGCGGAGAAGGGCATCGACCTGATGATGGTCCGGGAGCTCACCGGCGGCATCTACTTCGGCAGAAAAGAGCGCTATCAGACCGAGGACAGGGGGGAGGAGGCCGCCGACCGGATGGCCTACTCTGAGAAGGAGATCGAGCGCATCGGCCGCCGGGCCTTCGAGCTGGCCCGGCTTCGCCGGAAGAAGGTGTCCAGCGTGGACAAGGCCAACGTGCTGGAGACCTCCCGTCTGTGGCGCTCCGTCATGCACCGGCTGGCGGAGGAGTACAGCGACGTACAGTACGAGGACGTGCTGGTGGACAACGCCGCCATGCAGCTGGTGAAGGACCCCAGCCAGTTCGACGTGGTGGTCACCGAGAACATGTTCGGGGACATCCTCTCCGACGAGGCCTCCATGATCACCGGCTCCATCGGCCTGCTGCCCTCCGCCTCCATCGGGGATACCGCCCCCGGCCTGTATGAACCCATCCACGGCTCTGCCCCCGACATCGCCGGCCAGGACAAGGCCAACCCCATCGCCACCATCCTGTCCGTGGCCATGATGTTCCGCTACTCCTTCCACCTCTCCGCCGAGGCCGACGCGGTGGAGCAGGCCGTGGACGCCGTTCTGGCCCAGGGCTGGCGCACCCCCGACATCGCCGAGCCCGGCGTCACCCCCATCGGCACCCAGGAGATGGGGCGGCGCATCCGGGAAGCACTGTAAGAATTTATCACTTTACAGGTGTTCTAATTGCTGAAAAGGGCGGCCGTTTGGCCGCCCTTTTTCTGTGGAATTTCTTTTAAGCCTTCTCTCTAGAGGGAGGGGAGCCCGAAGGGCTGGACCTCTCCAAAAGCCTTCCCCTTGGGGGCCGACTCCCCTTGTCAAGGGGCCGATTCCCCCTGTCAGGGGGAAATGGCCGAAGGCCAAAAGGGGTAGGGATGATGTCGCGAAGCGGGGTAGGGATGATGTCGCGAAGCGGCAGAGGGGATAGGGAAAGGTGGCTGGCCGTTAGGCCAGACGGATGAGGGGGCGATATTTGCTCCGCTTTGTCTGGACGAATCCGGTAGGGCGGGAGCTCGCCCCCGCCGCCCTATTTTCCAGGGTTTCGCCCTGCGGGGCGAGTTCCTTTTCCACGTGGAAAAGGAACCAAAAGACGCCAGGGGGTCGGCTCAGGATGGACACTCCGTGTCCATATTCGCCCACCCCCTAGAACCCCCATTACGAGGGACGCGTACCTGAAAGATGTAGGAGCATTTCCGGCGCGCAAAATCTGAGTGACGGTCTAAATTCCCGCCGGGCCACTGGGCCCTGGGATTGGAAAAATTGCCGCTGTTGCGGTTCCGCATCTGCGCCTGAGTATGCCGAGCAGGTGTGACTGGTGCTGAACCGCAGGGCGCGGCCTCCTGGACGCGCCGCGTACATCTGCGGGCCGGCCGGTGTCCGGCCCCTACGAAAGAAGGGACAGTTTCTGTATATGCCGTAGGGGCGGGTGTCCTCACCCGCCCGTCAGGTTTTAGGCAAGTGGATGTAGGGGCGACCCTCGCGGTCGCCCGTGCCAGATGCGGAATCAGGTTTCGGGACCCCATTGGCAGGGGCGGCACACCGGGCCGCCCGGGAACGGCCCGATGAGGGCATCGGCCCCTACGAGAAAAACGCAGCGATTCCCCGTATCCGCCGTCTCCCTGAGCCGCACTTGAGCCCGCCGCAACAAAGGCGCTGTCAAAGAGGGGAGTGCCAAGCTCTCGGCCACCACCAAATAAGCGGCAGCGAAAGACGAGGGAGAGGCGTTCGACTGAAAGAGGCGTTCGACTGAATCACCCGCGCCTTTGCGTCGACGGAAAAGCCCGCCTAACCTGTAAAACGGCGCGCCGAGTCGTCGCGCCCTACATGGGTTGGAAACCTGCCCCCTCATCCGTCACGGCTTCGCCGTGCCACCTTCCCCCCAGGGGGAAGGCTTTGGAGAGATGGCGGCGAAATCCCCCCAAACTTGAGATAACCTCCGCCGCCCCCATCCCTCCATTTTGCATTTTGCATGGAACCCATGATTCATTTTTGATGAAATTTAGCAAATCAAGGGTTGCAATTTGAAAGGCCGGAGGATATACTATAACACAGTGCGAATCCGTGGGACGGGCGTGGACAGGACAAAAGCGGCCCGATCCCGGAATGGCGGAATAAAGCAGGAAATCCTGCATAATTTCGCAAAGCAAGGCCTATGATAGAATAGAATCCTGCAATTATGTTTAACGGAGGTAGAAGAGTATGAAAGAGTTGTCTAAGATCGCATTGGCCATTCAGCCCTCCACCACCCTGGCCATCGATTCCATGTTCAAGCAGATGAAGGCGGAGGGGCAGGACGTGGTGGGCTTCGGCGCCGGCGAGCCCGATTTCCCCACTCCGGACTACATCAAGGAGGCCGGCATTGAGGCGATCCGCAACAACGACACCAAGTACACTCCCTCCGTGGGTACCGTGGAGGTGCGCAAGGCGGTGTGCCAGCGCCTGAAGGAGGACTGCGGCATCGAGTACCAGCCCGCCGAGATCGCCGTGTCCAACGGCGCCAAGACCTGTGTGTACGCCTCTCTGCGGGCCCTGGTCAACCCCGGGGACGAGGTCATCCTGCCCGCGCCCTACTGGGTGAGCTACATCGAGCTCATTCAGATGGTGGGCGGCGTGCCCGTGGTGGTGAACGCCTCTGAGGCCGAGCACTTCAAGATCACCCCCGAGAAGCTCTCCGCCGCCATCACCCCCAAAACCAAGTGCATGATCCTGAACAACCCCTCCAACCCCACCGGCATGATGTATGACCGCCAGGAGCTGGAGGCCATCGCCAAGGTGTGCGTGGAGAAGGACATCTATGTGATCTCCGACGAGATCTACTACCGTCTGGCCTATGACGGACGGGAGTTCACCAGCCTGGCCGCCATCAGCCCCGAGATCAAGGAGCGCACCCTGATCGTCAACGGCGTGTCCAAGTCCTACGCCATGACCGGCTGGCGGATCGGCTATGTGGCCGCCCCCGCCCCCATCGCCAAGGTCATCGGCAACTATCTGGGCCACTGCACCGGCAACCCCTGCACCATCTCCCAGAAAGCGTCCGCCGTGGCGCTGTCCGCCTCTCAGGAGTCCGTGGACCAGATGAAGGCCGCCTTTGAGGAGCGCCGCAACTACATGGTGGAGCGTATGAACCAGATCGAGGGGGTCAGCTGCATCAAGCCCGAGGGCGCGTTCTATGTGATGATGAACATCTCCAAGCTGGTGGGCAAGGAGCTCTTCGGCCACGTGATCAAGGACGCCGACGACTTCGGCAACCTGTTCCTGAAGTACGGCAAGGTGGCCGTGGTGCCCGGCACCGGCTTCGGGGCCCCCGACTTTGTCCGCTGGTCCTACGCCACCTCCATGGAGAACATCAAGGAGGGCCTGGACCGTCTGGAGAAGTTCCTGAAGGGCGAGGCCGTGTAAGGTTTCCTCACCTGTCACAAAAAGCGCCGCGTACGCGGCGCTTTTTTCTGTCCTCCGGCGCGCCGGGGAGAGGGGAGGGGCCCCTCCGGCATTGGGGCCGCCCGGCCCGGACGGCCTCCCAGGGGAGGAAAAACGTGCCAAATGCAATTTACCTCGAAAAAAGGGGTTGTCATACGCCCTGGAAACAGGTAAAATAATCTTTACCATTTGTACAACGAGAGATGAGGGAGCAACATGAATCGGACGCTGGAACACATCCTGCCCAAGGTCCAAAAGCCCGCCCGGTACACAGGCGGAGAATATAACGCGGTGGTCAAGGACCGGAGGGCAGTGGACGTCCGGTACGCCCTGTGTTTCCCGGATACCTATGAGATCGGCATGTCCAACCTGGGCTGCCGGATTCTGTACGGCCTGATGAACCAGCAGGAGGGCGTGTGGTGCGAGCGGTGCTACGCCCCCTGGGGGGACATGGAGGAGGAGATGCGCCGGGAGGGCCTGCTCCTCTACGGCCTGGAGAGCGGAGACCCCATCTCCGACTTTGACATCATCGGATTTTCTCTGGGGTATGAGATGGCCTACTCCAATGTGCTGAACATGCTGGACCTGGCCGGCCTGCCCCTGCGGTCTGAGGACCGGCCCGAGTTCACTCCGCTCATCGTGGCGGGGGGGACCTGCGCCTATAACCCGGAGCCCCTGGCCCCCTTCATCGACCTGTTCGTCCTGGGTGAGGGGGAGGACGTGACCCTGGAGTACATCCAGCTCTACCGCCAGGCCAAGGAGGAGTGCTGGTCCAAGGAGGAGTTCCTCCAGGAGGCCGCCAAGATCGAGGGCATCTATGTCCCATCCTTCTACGAGCCCATCTACCACGAGGACGGCACCCTGGCGGAGATGCGCATCAAGGAGGGCTCCGGCGCGCCGGAGACGGTGCGCAAGCGCATTGTGGAGGACATGGACAAGTCCTACTTCCCGGTCAAGACCATCATCCCCTCCACCGAGATCGTCCACGACCGGGTGATGCTGGAGCTGTTCCGGGGCTGCATCCGGGGCTGCCGGTTCTGTCAGGCGGGGTACACCTACCGCCCCGTGCGCAACCGCAGCCCCAAGCTGCTCTCCCAGTACGGCAAGGCCGCCTGTGAGGACTCGGGCTATCAGGAGATGACATTGTCCTCTCTGTCCTCCACCGACTACCCCTGTCTGCTGGAGCTGTGCGACGACCTGCTGGACTACTGCGCCCCCCGGGACATCGGGCTGTCTCTGCCCTCCCTGCGGGCGGACACCTTCTCCATGAACCTGATGGAGCGCCTCCAGCGGGTGCGCAAGGGGGGCCTCACCTTCGCCCCCGAGGCGGGCACCCAGCGGCTGCGGGACGCCATCAACAAGAACCTGCGGGAGGAGGACCTCCTCCAGTCGGTGCGCACCTGCTTCTCCGGCGGGTGGAACGGGGTGAAGCTCTACTTCATGCTGGGCCTGCCCACCGAGACCGACGAGGACGTGCTGGGCATCGCCGATCTGGCACGAAAGGTATATTTTGCCTGGAAGGAGTGCTCCCCCAACAAGGCCCGGGGGGTGCGGATCACCGTGTCCACCTCCTGGTTTGTCCCCAAGCCCCACACCGCCTTCCAGTGGGAGGCCCAGATCACCCGGGAGGAGTACCAGCGACGGGTGGACCTGCTGCGGGATGCCCTGAAGCGGGACAAGTCCATCACCTACAACTGGCACGACCCGGAGACCAGCTATCTGGAGGCCGTCTTCTCCCGGGGAGACCGGCGGCTGGCCGACGTGCTGGAGTACGCCTGGCAGCACGGGGCCAAGATGGACTCCTGGAGCGAGTATTTTGATTTTCAGCGGTGGATGGACGCCCTGAAGGCCTGCGGGGTGGACGGGGACTTCTATGCCCACCGGGAGCGGCCTCGGGACGAGGTGTTCCCCTGGTGCCGCATCGACCCCATGGTCACCCCCGCCTTCCTGTGGCGGGAGCGGGAGCAGTGCTACGCCTCCCAGACCACCCCGGACTGCCGCACCCGGTGCTCCGGTTGCGGGGCCAATCGACTGTTGAAGGGAGGGGTGTGCAATGGCTGACCGCCTGCTGTTTTCCAAAACCGGACGGGCCAAGTACATCTCCCATCTGGACCTGATGCGCACCTTCCAGCGGGCCTTTGCCCGGGCGGGCATCCCCATCAAGCACACCGAGGGGTTCCATCCCCACCCCTTTGTGTCCATCGCCCTGCCCCTGTCGGTGGGCTACTCCAGCCAGTGCGAAATTTTGGAGTTCGGCCTGCTGGAGGGCACGCCCTATGAGGCGGTGCCCGCCCGGCTCACCGCCGCCATGCCCGAGGGCATCGTGATCCACCAGTGTTACCCCGCCCAGCGCAAGCTCAAGGAGCTCACCTATCTCAACTACATTATGAACTTCGAGTACTCCGAGGGCCGCCCCCAGGAGACGGAGCCCGCCATGCAGGAGCTCCTCCGCCGGGACAGCCTGGTCATCCAGAAGAAGAGCAACAAGTCCAAGAAGGGCTACACCGAGGTGGACCTGATCCCCCTCATCCGCAGCTTCAACCTGGAGTGCCAGAGCGACACCCTCACCCTGGACGCGGTGGTCCAGGCCCAGAACCCGGGCCTCAACCCGGAGCTCATCCGCGCCGCCTTCTGTCAGGCCTATCCCGACCTGACCCCCGACTTCGTCACCTTCCACCGGCGGGAGGTGCTGGACGGGGAGGGGAAGGCGTTCCGATAATCTCTTTTGCCCCTCTGGGCGGCCCGCCGGGCCGCCCTTCTTTTTTGTTTCATTCGGAGGTGATGATGGGGCGCTCCCCCTCAAAAGCCTTCCCCCTGGGGGGAAGGTGCCCCAGTGCGCACACTGGGGCGGATGAGGGGGCAGTCTGAGGAACAAGTATCGTTAGAAGAACTCTGTAGGGCGGGGGCTCGCCCCCGCCGCCCTATTTTGCAGGGTTTCGCCCTGCGGGGCGAGTTCCTTTTCCACGTGGAAAAGGA
>CASFKT010000005.1 GCA_949295195.1 uncultured bacterium
CCGGAAATCAGCCGCGGGCAATGGCGGCAGTATCCATGGCGATCATCAGTTCCTCGTTGGTGGGGATGACCAGAATCCGCACCTTGGAGTCGTCGGTGGCCACGTCCACTTCCTTGCCCCGGGTGTTGTTCTTCTCGGGGTCGATCTTCACGCCCATGAACTCCAGGCCGGAGACCACGTTGGCCCGGGTGTCGGGGCCGTTCTCACCCACGCCGGCGGTGAAGATGATGGCGTCCACCCCGCCCATGGCGGCAGCGTAGGAGCCGATGAACTTCTTTACGCTGTAATCAAAGACGTCCAGCGCCAGCTGAGCCCGCTGGTTGCCCTGGGGCGCGGCGGCCTCCAGATCGCGGAAGTCGGAGGAGACGCCGGAGACGCCCAGCACGCCGGACTTCTTGTTCAGCACGTTCAGCATCTCGTCAATGTTGTAGCCGTGCTTGTGCATCAGGTACTCCAGGATGCCCGCGTCCAGGTCGCCGGAGCGGGTGCCCATGGGCAGGCCGGCCAGAGGAGTGAAGCCCATGGAGGTATCCACGCTCTTGCCCCCGTCAATGGCGGTGATGGAGGAGCCGTTGCCCAGGTGGCAGGAGATCAGCTTCAGCTCCTCAATGGGCTTGCCCAGCATGGCGGCGGCCCGCTGGGACACGTACTTGTGGCTGGTGCCGTGGAAGCCGTAGCGGCGGACCTTGTCCTGCTCATAGTACTCATAGGGCAGGGCGTAGGTGTAGGCCACGGGGGGCATGGTCTGATGGAAGGCGGTGTCGAACACGGCCACCATGGGGGTGCCGGGCATCAGCTCCTGGCAGGCCTTGATGCCGATGATGTTGGCGGGGTTGTGCAGGGGGGCCAGAGGGTTGCACTCCTCGATGGCGGCCATCACCTCGTCGGTGATCAGGACAGACTGGGCGAACTTCTCGCCGCCGTGGACCACCCGGTGGCCCACCGCGTCGATCTCCTTCATGGAGCTGATGACGCCGTTCTTCTCGTCCACCAGGGCGTGGAGCACGGTCTGAATAGCCTCAGAGTGGGTGGGCATGGCCACGTCGGCGTCCTTGATGGGGTCCTTGCCGGCGGGCTTATAGGTGAACTTGCCGTCGATGCCGATGCGCTCGCACAGGCCCTTCGCCAGCACCTCCTGGGTGTCGGGGTTGAGAAGCTGGTACTTCAGGGAAGAGCTGCCTGCGTTGATGACAAGAATGTTCATGGGAATCAATCTCCTTTTCCAAAATTACAACTGCCGGGCTTGTCTTTGACGTTTGGAATGTAGTAAACTAAAGAGACAGTCCAACGCCGCGGTTTAATTTATTGTAACGCTTTTCCACCGCCAGGACAACCACTTTTGGGGAAAAAATTTCTTTTTTCCCGGGAAAAAAAGAAACTCTTTTTCCAAATCCGTTTTCACAGACAGGGAGGCACACTATGAAAATCGCCGGCATTGTGGCGGAGTACAACCCCTTTCACACGGGACATGCCTATCAAATCGCCTGCACCCGGGCACAGCTGGGGGAGGACTGCGCCATTGCGGCGGTGATGAGCGGCCACTGGGTCCAGGGCGGGCGGCCCGCCATTGCGGATAAGTGGACCCGGACCAAGCTGGCCCTGCTGGGGGGCGCGGACCTGGTGCTGGAGCTGCCCACGGTGTGGGCCGTGTCCTCGGCGGAGACGTTTGCCCGGGGGGCGGTGGAGCTGCTGGCCGCCGCCCAGGTGATGGACGTGCTCTCCTTCGGCAGCGAGTGCGGAGAGGCAGACAAGCTCCGGCGCGTCGCCATCTGCCTCAACAGCCCGGAGTACGAGACCGGCCTGCGCCGCCTTGTGGAGGGGGGGACCCCCTTCGCCGCCGCCCGGCAGAGAGCGGTAGAAGAACTGCTGGGGCTGGAGCTGGCCGGTCTGCTGTCCACCCCCAACAACAACCTGGGTGTGGAGTACATTCGCTCCCTGGACAAGCTGAAGAGTAAAATCCGGCCCATGACCATCCGCCGGGAGGGCGCCCCCCATGACAGTCTGCTGCGTGGGACGGAGCGGCCCCAGTTCTGCTCCGCCACCCAGCTGCGCGCCTTTCTGGATGGTAAGGACTGGGCGGCCCTGGAGCCCTACCTCCCGGAGGGGGGGCTGGAGATGCTGCGGGCCGGCTGGAACAGCTTCCCCACCCTAAGGCGGACGGAGCGGGGCCTGCTGGCCCGCCTGCGCACCATGACGGCGGAGGACTGGTCCCACATCCCGGACAGCGGCGCAGGTGAGGGACTCCCGCCCCGGCTGGAGCGGGCGGGAAAGCAGTGCCGCTCCCTGGAGGAGTTCACTGCCCTGGCCAAGCCCAAGCACTGGACCCAGGCCCGCATGCGGCGGCTGCTGGTGTGGGCCTGGCTGAGCCTCACCCGGGAGGACCGGCCCGACCAGCCCCCCTACCTCCGGGTGCTGGGCTTTAACAGCCGGGGGCAGGCCGTTTTGAAGGAGATGAAGGAGCGGGCCCATCTGCCCATCCTCACCAAACCCGCCCACGCCCGCAGCCTGGACGGCCCGGGACGGCGGCTCTTTGACCTGGAGGCCCGGTGCACCGACCTGTACGACCTGTGCCTGGAGGCCGTCCCCACCCCCGGCCGGGAGTGGACCACAAGCCCGGTCCGCCTCTGACCCACGCAGTTTTTCCGGAAAGGAGTCCCTAATGCGCCGATTTTCTCCCCCAAAAATTCTTTTGCCCGTTATGCTGATTCTGCCCGCTCTGCTGGTCCTGCTCTTTGAGGGCCTCAAGGGTCAAAAGGCCCTGATGGACGGCTGGGTGTCCGGCTTCATGGCCCCGGTGGAGCAGTTCCTGGGGCGGGTGTGGTCCCTGCTCCCCTGGTTCTCTGCGGCTGAGGTGCTCACCGCCCTGTTTTTAGCGGGAAGCGCCGCCTGGCTCATCCGGGCCGTGGTCCTGCTGGTCCGGGAGCGGGCGGGCGTTCCCTTTCTGCGCCGCCTGCTGGCCTTTGCCTCCGCCCTGCTGTGGCTGTGGGCGGCGGTGAGCTGGATGTGGAATGCCGCCTACTACGCCTCCAGCTTTCAGGAGAGGAGCGGACTCAAAGCAGAGCCCTACTCGGTGGAGACCCTGGCCCAGGTGACCGCCCTGTTTGCCCAGAAGGCGGCGGAGTTCTCCACCCAGGTGGAGCGGGACGGGGACGGCCTGTTTGCCGAGTCCCTGGAGGAGGTCTTTGACCGGGGCCCCGCCGTCTATGAGAACCTGGTCCAGGAGTTTCCCTTTCTGGAGCTGGAGCCCTCTGTGCGGGTAAAGCCTCTCTTTTTCTCCCGGCTCCAGAGTATTTTGGGCTTTACCGGGGTGTATTTTCCCTTCACCGGAGAGGCCAACGTGAACATCGACGCTCCGGCCTGCATGCTCCCCGCCACTGTGGCCCATGAGATGGCCCATCAGCGGATGGTGGCTTCCGAGCAGGAAGCCAACTTTGTGGGCATCGCCGCCGCCGTCACCAGTGGGGACCCGGTCTTTCAATACTCCGGGTACCTGTTCGGCCTGGTCCAGCTGTGCAACGCCCTGGCTCCGGTGGACCGGGACACCTGGAACGCCATCGTCCAGCAGTATTTCACCCAGGAGATGGCCAACGACTGGAACGCCAACAACGCCTACTGGGCGGAGCTGTCCTCCCCCGTGGAGGAGACGGCGGAGCAGGTGTACGACTCCTTTTTGAAGGGCAACGACCAGGAGCTGGGCATCCGCTCCTATGGGGCATGCGTAGACCTGCTGGTGGCCTATTTCGGAAACAACGCCTGAAAATCTTCTGCGCCGCGCACTCCATGCGCGGCGCAGATTTTTTCTCCCCGGCCGGAGGGTGGAAGCTTCGGCCCGGCCCTTTCGGAAAAAGAGGTTGACGGTGGAACCCTCCGGCGGTATCATAGAAATCAAAGCAGGGGCGTATTTCGATCTGTTTTTTGTAAGAACTGACAACCGCCATATTATAATAAACGAGGAGGGAAAACCATTGAGCCGACTATCCATTGAGATCCCCGACCGGGCCCAAACGGTACTGAACGACCTGTACCGGGACATGGGCCGGCGCATCAGCGCCAGCCAGCCGGGGCTTTGTCCGGTGGACATGTCCCTGAACTTCCTGCGGCTGTGCCACGCCCAGACCTGCGGCAAGTGCGTGCCCTGCCGGGTGGGCCTGGGCCAGCTGGCAGTACTCATCGAGCAGGTGCTGGACCGCACCGCCACCATGGAGACCATCGACCTCATTGAGCGCACCGCCCAGGTGATCGCCGACTCCGCCGACTGTGCCATCGGCTATGAGGCGGCCCACATGGTGCTCCGGGGGGTGCGGGGCTTCCGGGAGGACTACGAAGAGCACGTGCTCCACGGCCGGTGCATCAGCGGCCTGAGCCACCCGGTACCCTGCGTCTCCACCTGCCCGGCCCACGTGGACATTCCCGGGTACATCTCCCTCATCCGGCTTGGGCGGTACGAGGACGCGGTGCGCCTCATCCGAAAGGACAACCCCTTCCCCGCCGCCTGCGCCTACGTGTGCGAGCACCCCTGCGAGGGCCAGTGCCGCCGGCGGATGGTGGACGACTCGGTGAACATCTGCGGCCTGAAGCGGTACGCCATGGACCACGCGGCGGACATGCCCGCCCCGGAGCGGGCGGAGGACACGGGCAAGACGGTGGCCGTCATCGGCGGCGGGCCGGGCGGCCTGACGGCGGCCTACTACCTGTCCCTTATGGGCCACAAGGTCACCGTCTATGAACAGCGCCCCAAGCTGGGGGGCATGCTCCGCTACGGCATCCCCGACTACCGCCTGCCCCAGGACATCCTGGACCGGGACATTGCCCACATCCTGTCCGCCGGCATCTCTGTGCGGACGGGGGTCTCCATCGGGAAGGACCTGCCCATGGAAACCGTTCAGAACAGCTTTGACGCGGTGTACATTGCCATCGGGGCCCATACGGACAAGAAACTGGGTCTGGAGGGGGAGGACAGCGCCAACGTCATCAGCGCCGTGGAGCTCCTCCGGGGCGTGGGCGAGGGAAATTCCCCCGACTTCACCGGCAAGCGGGTGTGCGTCATCGGCGGCGGCAACGTGTCCATGGACGCCGCCCGCACCGCCCTGCGCCTGGGGGCGGAGCAGGTCACCTGTGTCTACCGCCGCCGGGTGGAGGACATGACCGCCCTGGCTGAGGAGATCGAGGAGGCCATGGCGGAGGGGTGCCAGATTCTGCCCCTCCAGGCCCCCGCCCGCATTGAGGCGGACGGGGAGGGCAAGGTGGCCGCCCTGTGGACCCGGCCCCAGCTCATCGGCCGCTACGGCCGGGACGGGCGTCCCGCTCCCGGGAACGCCCAGGCAAAGGAGTTCCGCATCCCCTGTGACTATGTGATCGTGGCCATCGGCCAGGCCATTGAGGCCAAGCCCTTTGAGGCCATCGGCGTTTCCACCAAGCGGGGAGCCATCCAGGCCGACCTCACCAGCGCGGTCCCCGGGGTGGACAACGTGTTCGCCGGGGGCGACGCGGTCTCCGGCCCCGCCACCGTCATCCGGGCGGTGGCCGCCGGCAAGGTGGCCGCCGCCAATATCGACAACTTCCTGGGCTTCAACCACAAGATCCGCACCGATGTGGAGGTCCCCCCGGCCCATCTGACCAGCATGCCCCCCTGCGGCCGGGTAAACCTGCACAGCCGGACGCTGGAGTGCTACGCCGGGGACTTCTCCCTGGTGAAGGATGGCATGACCGACGAGGAAGCCCATCAGGAGGCCAGCCGCTGTCTGCGGTGCGACCACTTCGGCTTCGGCAGCTTTAAGGGAGGGAGGAAGACAGAATGGTAACTTTGACCATCAACGGACAGGTCCTCCAGGTGGAGAAGGGCACCACCATTCTGGAGGCCGCCGCCCAGGCGGACATCCACATCCCCCACCTGTGCTATCTGAAGGGGCTCAACGAGATCGCCGCCTGCCGGGTGTGCTGCGTGGAGGTGGAGGGGGAACGGGCCATGGTCACCGCCTGCAACACCCCGGTGCGGGAGGGCATGGTGGTCCACACCAACTCCCCCCGGGCCCGGGCCACCCGCCGCACCAATGTGGAGCTGATCCTCTCCCAGCACGACTGCAAGTGCGCCACCTGCGTGCGCAGCGGCAGCTGCCACCTGCAGAGCGTGGCCAACGACCTGGGCATTCTCACCCTGCCCTACGAGACCCAGCTGCCCCAGGGCCTGCGGAAGGCCTGGACCACCACCTTCCCCCTGTACCACGACTACAACAAGTGTATCAAGTGCATGCGGTGCATCCAGGTGTGTGAAAAGGTCCAGACCCTGGGCATCTGGGACCTGGCGGGCACCGGCGGCCGGACCACCATCGACGTGTCTGGCAACCGGGTCATCAAGGACTCGGACTGCGCTCTGTGCGGCCAGTGCATCACCCACTGCCCCGTGGGCGGCCTGCGGGAGCGGGACGACACCCAGAGGGCCTTTGACGCCCTGGCCGATCCGGACAAGATCGAGAATACTTCGACATGCCCCGGGAGCAGGCCACCATAGAGCGTATGGCTGCCGTCCTGCGCCGTCTGGGCTTTGACTATGTGTTTGACACCAATTTCTCCGCCGACCTGACCATCATGGAGGAGGGCACGGAGTTCCTCCACCGGCTGAAGGTGGGCGGCCTGGAGCGCTGGCCCATGTTCACCAGCTGCTGCCCCGGCTGGGTGCGGTTTTTGAAGAGCCAGTACCCGGAGCTCACCGGACAGCTGTCCACCGCCAAATCCCCCCAGCAGATGTTCGGCAGCGTCACCAAGAGCTGGTTCGCCCAGAAGCTGGGGGTGGCTCCGGAGAAGATCTTCTGCGTGTCTATCATGCCCTGCGTGGCCAAGAAGGCGGAGTGCGAGCTGCCCACCATGCGCACAGAGACTGGGCCCGACGTGGACCTGGTGCTCACCACCCGGGAGTTTGTGCGGATGATCCGGGCGGACAAGCTCAACCCTATGGAGCTGCCCGAGGAGGAGCTGGACAGCCCCTTGGGCGCCTACACCGGGGCGGGGGCCATCTTCGGGGCCACTGGCGGCGTGATGGAGGCCGCCCTGCGCACCGCCGCCTATCTGGTGAACGGGGAGAACCCGGACCCGGACGCCTTCGCCGCCGTCCGCACCGGTCCCGGCCTGCGGGAGGCGGAGTATGAGCTGGGCGGAAGTAAAATCCGCTGCGCGGTGGTCAGCGGCCTGGGCAACGCCCGGAAGCTGATCCAGGATCTGAAGGCGGGCCGGGCCAAGTACGACTTTGTGGAGGTCATGGCCTGCCCCGGCGGCTGCGTGGGCGGCGGAGGCCAGCCGGTGTCCGTGGAGGACGAGGAGCTCTACGGCGTGCGGGGGGAGCGTCTCTATGACATCGACCGCGCCTGCAAGCTGCGCTTCTCCCACGAGAATCCGGAGGTCCAGCAGCTGTACCGGGAGTTTCTGGGCGAGCCTCTCAGCCACCGCTCCGAGGAGCTCCTCCACACCGACCACAGGGCCTGGGATATGCCCAAATAATCCATTTTACATTAAAACACAAAACGGAAGCGGACCAGTCTGAATGGTCCGCTTCCGTTTGTCACTCTGTGGCAAAAAACAAGGCCGGAACTGCTCCCGCAGGAGCTTCCGGCCTGTCTTCTATCTTGGGATCAGCCCTCGTGGCGGCCCAGACGCAGCTTCTCGGACTGGAAGGCCCACAGCATGCCGCACACCACAGCCAGCATACCCAAAACGGTGATCGCATCCATCATATACGCTCACTCCTTTCTTTCGAATCTATCCTACTCCATCTCCCCCCGATCCGTCAATGGACACTCTGACAGTTCTTTTTGTCCCTCCCCCGGGCCGCTTTGTGCAATATTTTCGTTTTTATGACTATATACAAAAATCAACTATTATAGTTTAAAATACGCCACTTTTATTCTATTTTTGTTGTAATCAATTATTTTTCCATTTTCATTCCAAAACAGCATAGAATGACGCAGCGATTTTTTCGTGAAAGAGACGAATCCCGCTCCAGCGTAAAATTCGCAGCTGCCGGCGCCGCTTGACGGCGCGGGACAAGCTGTGCTATTCTGGGACCATCTGAACGCAGCACAAGGAGGATTTCCCTATGTCTGATCCATTCATCCGTACCCGCATGCTCATCGGGGATGAGCCGCTGGCGCGTCTGGCCGCCGCCAAGGTGGCCGTCTTCGGCGTGGGCGGCGTGGGCGGCTTCTGCGTGGAGGCCCTGGCCCGGGCCGGAATCGGCACGCTGCACCTGTACGACGACGACACCGTGTCCGAGAGCAACTTAAACCGGCAGCTGGCCGCTCTCCGCTCCACCATCGGCCGCCCCAAGGGTGAGGTGCTGAAAGAGCGGATCAAAGACATCAATCCCGCCTGCCGCGTGGAGGCCATTCGGATGTTCTATCTGCCGGAAAATGCGGACACAGTGGATCTCACCCAGTACGACTATGTGGTGGACGCCATCGACACCGTGGCCGCCAAGCTGGAGCTGGCCGTCCGGTGCACCGCCCTGAACATCCCCATCATCAGCGCCATGGGCTCCGGCAACAAACTGGACCCCACCGCCTTTTTGGTCACCGACCTGAGCAAGACCCAGGGCTGTCCCCTGGCCCGGGTGATGCGCAAGGAGCTGCGCAGGCGGGGTATCCAGCACCTGAAGGTGGTCTACTCCACCGAGGAGCCCCGCACCCCCATCCGCCCCGCTCAGGCGGAGGCCCCGGCGGGGAGTGACACCCGTCCCGGCACCTCTGCCCGGCGGGACACCCCAGGCTCCATCTCCTTCGTCCCCGCCGCCGCCGGGCTGGTGCTGGCCTCCGCGGTGGTGCGGGATCTGGGGCAGTTTTGATGCCTGCACACAAAACCGGCGGGACGCGCCTTTTTAAGACGCGCCCCGCCGGGCTTTTTCTTACGGCTGAACGGCGATTTTCAACACGCCGTCTCCCTTCTGTTCAAACAGATCATAGGCCTCCATCACCCGCTCCAGGGGATAGGTGTGGGTAATCAGGGGCTCGGCGTTCAGCTTCCCCGCCGCGATGAGCTCTAAAATCTCCCCACAGTGACAGGCGTCCACACCTCCGGTCTTGAAGGTCAGATTCTTGCCGTACATATCCGGCAGCGGGAGCACCTGGGGCTCCTCGTACATGGCCACCACAGTGACCGTGGCATTGGGCCGGGCCAGCTGCCAGGCGGTCTGGAAGGTATCCCGCCCGCCGGCTGCCTCCAGCACTACGTCGGCCCCCCGGCCGTCGGTCCAGGTTTTCAGCACTTCCGCCGCCCGGGGGCCTGGCTCCACCGCCTCGTCCGCCCAGCCCTGGGCCAGGGCCAGCGCCCGGCGGGCCGGGTCGGGCTCCACCGCCAGGATATGGGCGGGCCGGTACAGCCGGGCGCACATCATGGTGCACAAGCCCGTGGGACCGGCCCCCAGCACCAGCACCGTGTCCCCCGGCTGGATCTGGCTGATCTGGGCCGCCCAGTAGCCGGTGGACAGGATGTCTCCGGTAAAGAGGGCCTGCCGGTCGGTGACAGAATCCGGAATTTTGGTCAGCCCGTTGTCCGCATAGGGCACCCGCACATACTCCGCCTGTCCCCCGTCGATGCGGCAGCCCAGGGCCCAGCCCCCGCTGGGGTCGGTGCAGTTGTTCACAAAGCCCCGCTGGCAGAAAAAGCAGTGACCGCAGAAGGTCTCCACGTTTACCGCCACCCGGTCCCCCGGCTGCACGGAGGCCACCTGTTCCCCCACCGACTCCACTACGCCCACAAACTCATGTCCTACAATGGTCCCCGGCACCGCTCTGGGCACAAATCCGCCCTTGATGTGCAGGTCGCTGGAACAGATGGACGCCAGAGTCACCCGGACGACGGCGTCTGTCGGGTCCTGAATTTTGGGGACGGGCCGCTCCTCCAGGGCAAAAACACCCTTCTCCCGGTAGACCACCGCCCTCATGTTCTCTTTCATCCCACATCCTCCTCCCACAAAAATTCATTCAGCAGTTTGGCCAGGGCCTCCGGCGCATCCCGGTTGACCTCATGGCCCGCCCCCGGCACCCAGGCCAGCCGGGCGCGGGGCAGCTTTTCCGCCAGCATCTGGGCGGAGCTCCGGTTTGTCTTGTCCCGCTCCCCGCACAGCACCAGGGCGGGACAAGGCGTCTGCTCCGCCCACTGAGAGGGGGCCAGATTCTCCATGGACCGGGACAGGGCCAGCATCTCCTGTTTACCCAGTCCAGCTCCCCGGAACGCCGACTTAGGCATCAGCCGGAACAGGGCGTTCTGCATCCTCAGCGCGCCTTTTGGGACCTTGTAAGGAGTCCCGACCAGGACCAGTTTTGCCGCCCGCTCCGGGTGCCTGGCCGCGTACTCCAGTGCCAGTACACCTCCCAGGGAGAGGCCGCACAGGACGGCCGGCTCCTCCTCCCTCTGGAGCAGGGCCTCCATCCGCCCATAGAGGCGGTCATAGCAGTCCGCCCCCTCCCGCACCCATGCAGCCAGATCGGGGCACACAAGTTCTGCCTTGGGTAAGAGATTCTCCGCCGCCGCAATCCAGCTGTCCGGCCCCTGTCCCAGGCCGTGGAGCAGAAACACACGCATGGGCCCACCTCCTCGTTTTTTCAGTGTACCACAGGTTCGCTTCCAGCGGCAAGGGGATTCATATCCACCTTTTCCCACGCTCCGGCGGGGAAATCCTCATTTTCTATTCCCTTTTTCGCCATTTCATGGTATGATATGTTTGTAAATTTGTCTATTTGGGGGCGTTCTCCCATGTTTGTCAAAAATCCGGAATACTTTCTCGCCATTGTCAAGGAGCGCAGCATCTCCAAGGCCGCCGACCGGCTCTACCTGTCTCAGCCCTATCTCAGCCAGTACCTGGCCAAGCTGGAGTCCAACCTGGGGGTAACCCTGCTGGACCGCTCCCACACCCCTCTGCGGCTGACGCCGGCGGGCGAGCTGTTCTACGCCTATCTGGAGCGGCAGGACTATCTGGACCGCCAGCTGGAGAGCGACCTGAGGACCCTGCAGTCCCAAAAGCCCCCGCAGCTCCACATCGGGGTGTCCACCTGGAGGGGGTCCATTCTCCTGCCTGACATCCTGCCCCGGTTTGTCCAGTTCTACCCGGAGGTGCAGGTGGTCCTCCACGAGGCCCCGGTGCCCCAGCTGGGGAATCTGGCCGCCAGCAGCGTCACCGATTTCTGCCTCATGCACATCCCCAGCGACCTCACCGACCTGAGCTATGAGCTGGTGATGCATGAGCGCATCCTGCTCATCGCCCACCGGGACCACCCCCTGGTCCGGGGCCTGGAGAGCCCCTGCGACGCCCCGCTCCCCTTCGGCGATCTGCGCCGCCTGGAGAAGGAGCGGCTGATGATGCTTCCCGAGGACTGGCGGCTGTCCAAGCTGCTCTACAACATGTTCAGCGTCCAGAGCGTGGAGCCGGTGAACATCCTCACCACCACCAACAACACCACCGCCATCAACCTGGTGGCCGAGAATATGGGCTTCACCTTCCTCCAGGAGAGCGGCATCCGCCGCACCCCCTACATGGACCACCTCTCCTTCTTCACCGTGGGGGAGCCCCCTCTCACCTGCCCCATGGCCCTGGTGTACAAGAAAAACGGTTTTCTCTCCCCCGCCGCCCGCACCTTTATGAACCTCATTAAGGACTACTACCGGCAGTTCGACCGGGGCTCCGCCCTGGCGGACGGGTAACGGCCCCCAGAAGCGGCAGTTCTCCTCTCCATCCGGCCATAAAAATTCCAGCCCAGCGGGTTTCCGCTGGGCTGGAATTTTTATACTCAGGTTTTCGTCCTGCACATGTGTTAAAGGCGCGGGGCGCTTACGCGCCCTTCGGCCGGGACGCGATTTCTCCCTTATCTCCGGGCCAGAAGGGCGTCCACCCGGTCGGTCTTCTCCCAGGGCAGGTCCAGGTCGTCCCGGCCGAAGTGTCCATAGGCGGCCAGCTGGCGGTAGATGGGACGGCGCAGGTCCAGGTCCCGGATGATGGCGGCGGGGCGCAGGTCAAAGACGGCAGTGACCATATCGGACAGATCCTCGTCGCTCAGCTTCCCGGTGCCGAAGGTGTCCACCCGCACGGAGACCGGCTGGGCCACGCCAATGGCGTAGGCCAGCTGCACCTGACAGCGGGAGGCCAGTCCGGCGGCCACCACGTTCTTGGCCACCCAACGGGCGGCATAGGCCGCAGAGCGGTCCACCTTGGTGGGGTCCTTGCCGGAAAAAGCGCCGCCGCCGTGGGGGGCGCTGCCGCCGTAAGTGTCCACGATGATCTTCCGCCCGGTGAGGCCGGAATCGCCCTGAGGACCGCCCACCACGAAACGGCCTGTGGGGTTCACGTAGATCTTGGTGTCGTTGTCCATGAGGCTGGCCGGGATGGTGGGACGGATCACCAGGTCGATCATGTCCTGGCGGATCTGAGACAGCTCCACCTCGGGCCCGTGCTGGGTGGACACTACCACCGCGTCAATGCGCAGAGGTTTGTCGTTCTCGTCGTACTCCACGGTGACCTGGGTCTTGCCGTCGGGGCGCAGATAGTTCACCAGGCCCTCCTTGCGCACCTGGGTCAGGCGGCGGGCTAGCTTGTGGGCCAGGGAGATGGGCAGAGGCATATACTCCTCCGTCTCATCGCAGGCGTAGCCGAACATCATGCCCTGATCTCCGGCTCCGTTGTCCAGGCCGTCGTCCTGCTCCCCCTCCTTAGCTTCCAGGCACTTGTCCACGCCCATGGCGATGTCGGGGGACTGCTCGTCAATAGAGGTGAGCACCGCGCAGGTGTCGCAGTCGAAGCCAAACTTGGCCCGGTCATATCCGATGTCCCGCACCACATCCCGGGCGATCTTGGGGATGTCCACATAGCAGCTGGTGGTGATCTCCCCCATCACGTGGACCAGGCCGGTGGTCACAGTAGTCTCACAGGCCACCCGCGCAGCCGGGTCTTGAGCCAGGATCGCGTCCAGCACCGCGTCGGAGATCTGGTCGCAGATTTTGTCGGGATGCCCCTCGGTGACGGATTCCGATGTAAACAGTCTCTTTGCCATAGTATTGTTCCTTTCTCTGGTGTTGAGGCGAAAAAAACGCCCCGCCGCGGCGGAGCGTTTGGATTCTTCGCACCCTCATCTTTCGATCCACTGCCGCCGGATTTAGCACCTTGCAGAGTTTTCCTTCCTCCGCAGGTTGCCGGGCTTCATCGGGCCGTTCCCTCCACCGCTCTTGATAAGGTAATTCAATTTTACGATGTCATATTATATCAGATTTTCCCAGTCTGTCAACTAGGTTTTTAAAATTTGTTGCCGGCAAATGTTTCTGCTCCACAGAAGCCCCAGAGACGCAGCGATCCACAGCCTAAACAGTTCCTTACTTGAAGGGCGCTTCGCGCTGCCCCATCGTCGTCGCAAAGTCCGCTGGGCTCCGTTTCCGCCTAGCGGCGAAAACTGCGCCCGCTTCCTTGCGCCTCCTCTCCCAAAGCGGCCCGCCGCGCTGGGGCCGCTTTGGGTCCCTTTCGTTGGGCCACGGGCGGCCGCACGGCACCTTGGCAAAAAGAAATCCCCGCCAAAAGGCGGGGATTTCTCAAGGGAGTAAATTACTCCTCGATGTCGATAACAACGCCGGAACCCACGGTGCGGCCGCCCTCACGGATGGCGAAACGCAGGCCCTTCTCGATGGCGATGGGGGTGATCAGCTCAACCTTCATGTCCACGTTGTCGCCGGGCATGCACATCTCAGTGCCCTCGGGCAGGGTGATGATGCCGGTCACGTCGGTGGTACGGAAGTAGAACTGAGGACGATAGTTGTTGAAGAAGGGGGTGTGACGGCCGCCCTCATCCTTGGACAGAACGTACACCTGGCCGGTGAACTTGGTGTGGGGATGAATGGAGCCGGGCTTGCACAGAACCTGGCCGCGCTCGATGTCGGTCTTGGCGATACCACGCAGCAGGCAGCCAGCGTTGTCGCCGGCCTCGATGAAGTCCAGGGTCTTGCGGAACATCTCCATGGAGGTGACGACGGTGGACTTCTTCTCGTCGGACAGGCCCACGATGTCGACAGTCTCGCCAGCCTTCAGCACGCCACGCTCCACACGGCCGGTAGCCACGGTGCCGCGGCCGGAGATGGTGAACACGTCCTCGACGGGCATCAGGAAGGGCAGGGAGTCGTCACGGGGAGGAGTGGGGATATAGTTGTCAACAGCGTCCATCAGCTCCTTGATGCAGGCATACTCGGGAGCGTCGGGATCGTTGGACTCGGAGATCAGAGCGTTCAGAGCGGAACCCTTGATGATGGGGATCTCGTCGCCGGGGAACTCGTACTTGTCCAGAGTCTCACGGACCTCCATCTCAACCAGCTCCAGCAGCTCCTCGTCGTCGACCTGATCGCACTTGTTCAGGAAGACCACGATGGCGGGCACGCCGACCTGACGGGCCAGCAGGATGTGCTCCTTGGTCTGGGCCATGGGGCCGTCGGTGGCGGCGATAACCAGGATAGCGCCGTCCATCTGAGCAGCGCCGGTGATCATGTTCTTGATATAGTCGGCGTGGCCCGGGCAGTCCACGTGAGCATAGTGACGGGCGTCAGTCTCATACTCAACGTGAGCGGTGTTGATGGTGATGCCGCGCTCCTTCTCCTCGGGAGCCTTGTCGATGCTGGCGTAGTCCTCGAACTGAGCCTGGCCCTTCATAGCCAGATACTTGGTGATCGCGGCGGTCAGAGTGGTCTTGCCGTGGTCAACGTGGCCGATGGTGCCGATGTTGACATGGGGCTTGGTACGCTCGAATTTCTGCTTAGCCATGAGTAATTTCCTCCTTATATTGCAGTTATCAATCGAGAAAAGATGGGATTTGCATATCAGGGTTATTTTATCCTATTCCGTCTGGAAATGCAACCCCAATTTCAGCGCAAAGGCCGGGAATCAGCCAAAATTAGTCCTGGCTGCGGCCGCGCTGGGCAATAATTTTTTCGGCGATGTTCTTGGGAACCTCCACATAGCTGTGGGGCTCCATGGAGTACTGGCCGCGGCCCTGGGTGCGGGACCGCAGGTCGGTAGCGTAGCCGAACATCTCGCTCAGGGGAACCAGAGCGTCGATCTGCTGGGCGCCGGACCGGGCCTCCATGCCCTGGATCTGGCCGCGGCGGCTGTTCAGGTCGCCGATGACGTCGCCCATATAGTCCTCGGGGACGATGACGTCCACCTTCATGATGGGCTCCAGCAGAACGGGGTTGGCCTTGCGGCAGGCCTCCTTGAAGGCCATGGAGCCGGCAATCTTAAAGGCCATTTCAGAGGAGTCCACCTCGTGGAAGGAGCCGTCGTACAGGGTGACCTTCACGTCCTCCACCGGGTAGCCAGCCAGCACACCGGCCTGCATGGCGCCCTGGATACCGGCGTCCACCGCAGGGATATACTCCTTGGGGATGGCGCCGCCCACGATGTTGTTGATGAACTCGTAGCCCTTGCCGGACTCGTTGGGCTCCACGTGGATCTTGACGTGGCCGTACTGGCCCTTACCGCCGGACTGGCGGGCATACTTGGTGTCCTGATCCACAGCCTTGCGGATGGTCTCCTTGTAGGCGACCTGGGGCGCGCCCACGTTGGCCTCTACCTTGTACTCCCGGAGCAGACGGTCCACGATGATCTCCAGATGGAGCTCGCCCATGCCGGCGATGATGGTCTGACCAGTCTCCTCGTCGGTGTAGGTCTTGAAGGTGGGGTCCTCCTCGGCCAGCTTGGCCAGAGCGATGCCCATCTTCTCCTGGCCGGCCTTGGTCTTGGGCTCGATGGCCACGCGGATGACCGGGTCAGGGAACTCCATGGACTCCAGAATGATGGGGTGAGCAGGGTCGCACAGGGTGTCGCCGGTGGTGGAGTTCTTCAGGCCGATGACGGCGGCGATGTCGCCGGAGTACACGGTCTCGATATCCTCACGGTGGTTGGCGTGCATCTGCAGGATGCGGCCGATACGCTCACGCTGCTTCTTGGTGGAGTTGAGCACCGTGGTGCCGGTATTCAGCATACCGGAGTACACACGGATAAAGGACAGACGGCCCACAAAGGGGTCAGTGGCAATCTTGAAGGCCAGCGCGGAGAAGGGGGCCTCGTCGGAAGCGGGCCGCTCGTCCTCCTCGTCGGTCTCGGGGTCCACGCCCTTGATGGCGGGGATGTCCACCGGGGAGGGCATATAGTCCACGATGGCGTCCAGCAGCTTCTGCACACCCTTGTTGCGGTAAGAGGTGCCGCAGGTCACGGGAACCAGCAGGTTCTCGATGGTGCCCTTACGCAGAGCCTTGCGGATCATATCCTGGGGAACGGGCTGCTCCTCCAGGACCAGCATCATGATCTCCTCGTCGATGTCGGCGCAGGCGTCCAGCAACTTGGTGCGGTACTCCTGAGCCAGCTCCATCATATCCTCGGGGATGGGCTCCACACGCATGTCCTTGCCCAGCTCATCGTAATAGATGTCGGCGTCCATCTCCACCAGGTCAATGATGCCCTTGAAGGTGTCCTCAGAGCCGATGGGCAGCTGGATGGGCACGGCGTTGGCCTTCAGGCGGTCGGCGATCATGTCCAGGACATGATAGAAGTCGGCGCCCATGATGTCCATCTTGTTGACGTAGATCATGCGGGGGACCTTGTAGTGGTCGGCCTGGCGCCACACAGTCTCGGACTGGGGTTCCACGCCGCCCTTGGCGCACATGACGGTGACAGAGCCGTCCAGCACGCGCAGGGAGCGCTCCACCTCTACGGTGAAGTCCACGTGGCCCGGGGTGTCGATGATGTTGATCCGGGTCTGGGGGAACTGGTTCTTGGTCCCCTGCCAGTAGCAGGTGGTAGCGGCGGAGGTGATGGTGATACCACGCTCCTGCTCCTGGGCCATCCAGTCCATGGTGGCGGTACCCTCGTGGGTCTCGCCGATTTTGTAGTTGACGCCGGTGTAATACAGAATACGCTCGGTGGTGGTCGTCTTGCCCGCGTCAATGTGGGCCATGATGCCGATGTTCCGGGTATTCTCCAAAGAAACTTTTCTAGGCATACTTCGTCTCCTTTTGGATTACCAGCGATAGTGGGCGAAGGCCTTGTTGGACTCGGCCATCTTGTGCGTGTCCTCACGCTTCTTCACGGCGCCGCCCAAGTTGTTGGCAGCGTCCATGATCTCGCCGGCCAGACGCTCCTTCATGGTCTTCTCACCACGGTTGCGGGCGTAAGTGGTCAGCCAGCGCAGCCCCAGGGTCTGACGGCGCTCGGGCCGGACCTCGATGGGCACCTGGTAGGTGGCGCCGCCCACACGGCGGGCCTTGACCTCCAGGGAGGGCATGATGTTCTCCAGAGCCTGGGTGTAGACCTCCATGGGCTCCTTACCGGTCTTGTCCTTGATGATATCGAAGGCGCCATAGACCACCTTCTGGGCCACGCCCTTCTTACCGTCCAGCATAATGCTGTTGGTCAGCTTAGTCACCAAAACAGAGTTATACAGCGGATCGGGCAGAACCTCCCGCTTGGGTACATTTCCTCTTCTGGGCACGTTGCTTCCCTCCTTCTTATAAAATTAGAAATCATAGGTACTCGAAACACGAGTGTGCTCCGTGTAATGCCTGTCCGAGGTCTGCCCATATATCAGATATATAGGAAACGCTCGGCAAGGCGGAGCTGCCTTGCGCGAAACGCACAATGCAATTCAGGGTGCAGGTTTTCAGCGCCTGCATGTTACGCAATTTTTGCAGAGCAAAAATTACTTCTTGCCGGCCTTGGGACGCTTGGCGCCGTACTTGGAACGGGCCTGCATACGGCCGTTGACGCCCTGGGTGTCCAGAGAGCCGCGGATGATGTGGTAACGCACACCGGGCAGGTCCTTGACACGGCCGCCGCGGATCATCACCACGGAGTGCTCCTGCAGGTTGTGGCCCACGCCGGGGATATAGGCGGTGACCTCCATCCCGTTGGTCAGACGCACACGGGCAATCTTACGCAGAGCGGAGTTCGGCTTCTTAGGAGTGGAAGTACGAACGGCAGTGCACACACCTCTCTTCTGAGGAGAAGGCAGATCGGTCTGACGGTTCTTCAGGGTGTTCAGGCCATGCTGCAGGGCGGGAGAGGTGGACTTGGCAGTCACCTGCTGACGACCCTTGCGGACCAGCTGATTAAAAGTAGGCATGTTTTTCCTCCTTTCTGAAAGTTCTGCCCCTGTGGGGCATGGTATTTATTTTAACAAAATAAGGGGACCTTATTCTGTTAAAACCAAAGAAAACAGAAAACTTACACCAGAACGGCCACGGCGGCTCCCACGGCAATGCCGCAGGCCTCGCCCAGCTCCCGCATGGTGTCCACCTGCTCCACCCGCACGCCGGTACGGACCGCCTCCTGAACCAGAGGCTGGAGCAGACGGGGGTCGGCGTCCTTGGCCATATAGAGCTTCTTGGCCCGGCCATCCTTCAGGGCCCGGCGGGTCTGTTTGGCTCCCACCAGCTTGCTGCCCTGCTTGAGTTCTTCCAGCATTTCGGTGCCCTCCTCTCCCCCGTTTTCTGGGGGTGTTTCATCGGGTAAAAGGGCGCACTTGCCCTTACCACCGCAATTTGGTATTGTAGCATGTTTCCCAGAGGGAGTCAAGACGAAGTTTTGGGAATTTTTTGTCTTTTTCTCTGAAAAAGACGCAACCGGGCCGGCATCGTTTCGTCTTAACTAGCAGAGTGGGAGATTCGAGGCTCCCCCACCGTTAAAAAGGAGGTTTTCTCTATGAGGCGCACCCTTGCACTGTCCCTCGCTCTCTCCCTGTCCCTTGGACTCCTGTCCGGCTGCGGACCGGCCGCTCCGGCGGTCCAGGCCCAGGAGCTTACCGCCCAGCCCGTATCCGTCCAGCCTGCCGGCAACCCGACGGTGGATCAGACCCTCACCGGTTTCGGCCTCTCCCTGCTCCAAGGAGCACGGAGCACAGAAAACGGTCCAGTTCTCCTCTCCCCTCTCTCCGCGGCCCTGGCATTGTCCATGGCGGCCAACGGAGCAGACGGGAATACCTTGGCTCAGTTTGAAACAATTTTAGGGGGCGGCGTCCCCCTGGAGGAGCTGAACGCCGCCTGCGCCCAGCTTTTGTCCGACTATGAAAACCTGGGCGGCTCCACAGAGTGTCTCATCGCCAACAGCCTGTGGACCGACCCGGAGGGCATGTTCCGGGAGGGCTTTATCGGCAAGTGTCAAGGCATCTTTGACGCCCAAGTATTTTCCCAGGACTTATCTGCCCCCTCGGTGGTTCCGGCGGTAAACGGCTGGGTGTCGGAGCACACCAACGAGATGATCCCCAGCATCCTCTCTGAACCGTTCAACGAAAACGCCGCCCTGCTGCTGGTAAACGCCCTCTACCTGAAAAACACTTGGGAGACGGAGTTTGACCCCAACAACACCTATCTTCGGGGGTTTTACCACCAGGGGAGCGACAAGGAATCCATGGATTTTCTGAACGCCGGTTTCGTCACATTCCCCTATCTCCAGAGCGAGACGGCCCAGGGGGCGGTCCTGCCCTACGACGACGGACGGCTGGCCTTCTTCGCCCTGATGCCGGAGGAGGGCGCTGAATTTGAAGTCTGGCTGAACAGCCTGGACGGAGAAACCTTCACCCAGCTGCTGGAGAGCCGGAGGGACACGGAATTTCGCACCCTGGCCCTGCCCAAGTTCGAGGCGGAGTGGAGCGGCCAACTCCAGGACATTCTGTCCGCCCTGGGCCTGGACCTGGCCTTCACCTGGGGGGCGGCGGACTTCTCCCTCCTGGGGGACAACCCCAACGGCTACTTCCTCTCCCAGGTCATCCACGCCGCTAAGATCGAAGTGAACGAGCGGGGCACCGAGGCGGCGGCCGCCACGGTGGTGGAGGCCGACTCCGGTTCCGGCGCCCCGCCGGAGACCGGCGTCACCCTGATCTTCGACCTGCCCTTCCTCTATGGGATCGTGGATCTGCAAACCGGCGTGCCCCTGTTTTTGGGAACTTTCGAGTAAATGAGCATAAAAATTTCTCCTCCGGCCAAGCTAATACACAGTACACTGGAGGAGGAATTATTCGTTATGAACGTCCATGTCAACGGAAACTGTATCGGCTGCGGCCTGTGTGTCAGCATGTGCGGAGCCGTCTTTCTTATGACCGAAGAAGGGGTGGCGGCCGCCAAGGACACCATCTACCCCGACCAGGAGGGCTTTGTTCAAGAGGCGGCGGAGAGCTGCCCAGTGAACGCCATCGAGGTCGACCCGTAAATTTTCACGGAGAAGCCCCCTCTCTTGGCTGGGAGACTCTCTTACACCTCAAAACCTTGTTCTTAATCTTCAAAAAGGGCGCTGGAGCAACTCCAGCGCCCTTTTTATGGCTGCTTCTGCCCGTTACAGAATGGACAGTCCGTAACTGTTCACCAGGGCGTCGATCTTTTTCCCCGCCTTGCACATCTCGCACTCCTCCGGCGCGTAGGTGGCATAGTTGGGGATGTCCGAGGGGACAAACAAGCTGTAAATGGGCCATCCGTCCAGTTCCTCCATGGAGCTGAAGACCGCCGCGATGCCCTGCACCTTTCCGCCGTAGTATTCCACACACTCAGAGACCCGGCGTCCGCTCTTGCCCGAGTTGATGGTGGAAATCAGGATCAGAATATTCTTACCCGCCACCATGGGGATCAGGTTGTCCCGGAAAATCATCAATCCGCTGGAATCATATTCCGGAGTGACGATATTGATGTTCTTCGAGCCGTTTACCGCAAACAGAGTGTTTTTCGCCAGGTGCCGCGCCAAAAAGGTGCCGATCACCTCACTGCCGTCCAGGCAGACAATGGTGTCCACACCCTTCTCATAGGCGTAGCGCTGGGCCAGGGTCATAGCCGCTTCCCGCGCCATGGTATGCTCATGCTTCATGCGGGTGATGTCTATGTAGTGGCTGTTGTGGGAATGCCGGGTGGCGAAGTGTCCCGAAATCAGGGATACCTCCAACTTGGGATTCAATCTGGAACGGATGACAGTGTTTTTCATGGCGATACCTCCCTTTTGGTATAAAGTACGAGGATTTGCAGTTTTATTATACCTCTCGTTGTGTAAAAAAGCAATAGCAATCCAGGTAAAATGACTGCCAGACTTGCAGTGCATCCCGTTTCCTGCTATATTAACTTCAGAAACAAATGGAGAAAGAGGGATCCCCATGCACATTCCCACCTGCGAAACCAATCAGCTGGAGCTGGTGCGCTTTGAGCCCGCCCTGGAGGCCGCCAACCGCCCCTCCCCGGATTACGACGTCAGCCGCTGGCTGTATGTCCCAAACTTCTACTCGGAGTACCGTTATATTTTAGGTTCCCGGGGCGAAAAGCCCCTGATCTGCATCGGCATCAACCCCTCCACCGCCGCGCCGGACGACCTGGACAACACGTTGAAATCTGTGGAGCGGGTGGCCCTGCACAATGGCTACGACAGCTTCATCATGTTCAATGTCTACGCCCAGCGGGCCACCAATCCGGACGACATGGAGCCTGCCTGCAACCCAGCGCTCCATCGGGAGAACATGGAGGCCTTTGACTACGTTCTCTCCCTGGACAAGGCCGGGGCGCCCGCGGTCTGGGCCGCCTGGGGCACCATCATTGAAAAGCGGGACTATCTGCCCGGCTGTGTCCGGGACATGATCCGTATCGGCGAGACACGGAACGCCGTATGGTATTCCGCCGGGAAGCGCTCCAAAAAGGGACATCCTCACCACCCACTGTATCTGAGGAAGGACAGCGTGCTGGAGCCTTTTGACATCAGCAGCTATCTGGACCATCTGTCAGCTACATAATATATAAGGAGGAAAGAACTATGATCCTGACCACCACCCCCTCTGTGGAGGGACGACAGATTTTAGAGTACAAGGGCATTATATTCGGCGAAGTCATTTCCGGCGTAGATGTGCTCCGGGATTTTACGGCCGGTCTGAGCAACTTCTTCGGCGGCCGCTCCGGCGCCTATGAGGAGGAGCTCACAAATGCCCGTGAGACCGCTCTCCGGGAGTTGGAACAACGTGCTCAGGAGCGGGGTGCCAATGCGGTGGTTGGCGTAGATGTGGATTATGAGGTGCTCGGCTCCAACAATGGCATGCTCATGGTGACTGCAAGCGGCACAGCGGTCCTCGTCGGCTGATTTCCTTGGAACCTAAAAATCCCTCTCCCGAGCCAAATCAGCTCAGGAGAGGGATTTTTCTCTCACATTTTTCCCCTTTTCCTTTCCGCACGCTCAGCCAGTTCCGCTTTCAGATCCTTCCGCAGCTGAAGAGCCCGGGCAACGTGGTAATTTACCACCACATCCTCCACAGACTCCGGCCTCTGGTGATATGTCTGGGACAGCTTGGCCCCCAATTCCTGCAGGGTCTGCCTATTCTCCTCATTTAAGGACCCCTTACGCTTCATATTCTGCAGGGTTTCCAGCTCTATCAATAGTTCGTGGGCAATATCCTCACAGGTACGCAGGGTCTGAAGCTCTCGCTTCTGACGCTTGCGTCGAAACAGGCGCTGGTCCGCAAATAGCTTCAACTGCCCCTCCAGGGCGGCAATTTTCCGCCCAATGTTCCCAGCCTCGGGCTGATGCTCGTCGCCGTCAAACATATCCTCTAAAAATTCGATCAGGTCCGAATCCAAGCTGACCATGGTCTGTCGGATTTTTTGACTGTTGTCATAAGGAAAAACCAGCGTGTTGATCAACATTCCAATTCCCAGGCCAATCGCGGTATCCCAAAGCCGGCCCAGCGCATAGGGTGCAGCCTCAATCTCCGGAGTCAAGCAAATATTCACCAATACCAGGCACGGCAGCACCGGCAGCAATTTCAGATGGGAGTACTGATACATCCAAAGCAAAATGATGATCCCAATCCCCACCGCCGCCATAGGCGGGACCTTGAGTTCGGCCATAATAACAGCCATCACCGCACCCAAAGTTACGCTGCAGATCTGCGTCAGGCAGGCCACCGCCGAGGCCTTAAATGTCGGTCCCACCGCGGACATCGCGCCGATGGTGGCGAACACCACCTTCGCCGTGCTGGTGCCATAGGGCTGCACCACAAGCAGCGCCAAACCGCATCCCCACAGGAATTTTCCAGGCGCGGAGTCTATCTTCTATTGTCATGCATACGCTCCCTTCTCAAGCATAAGCGCATACCCCTCATTCTGCCCGTTCCTATAACAAAAAAGACGGACAGCAAACTGTCCGTCCTTTTGTGTTGGCACTACCTATCTTTCCAGCCCGTCTCCAGGCAAGTATTTTCGGCAGAAGCGAGCTTAAC
>CASFKT010000006.1 GCA_949295195.1 uncultured bacterium
CACCTCAGGCTTCCGCCTTACTGGATGACGAAGGTCAGCTCACAGCGGGCGGCCACCTTGCCGCCCACCTTGGCCACCGCCTTGCCGTATCCCACCGGGCCGTACTGCTCCACCAGCTCGCAGGACAGCTCCAGCACGTCGCCGGGCACCACCTGCTGCTTGAAGCGACAGTTCTTCACGCCGCCGAAGATGGCCAGCTTGCCCTTGTTCTCCGGCAGGGAGAGGGCGGCCACCGCCCCCGTCTGGGCCAGAGCCTCCAGGATGAGCACGCCGGGCATGATGGGCTGCCCGGGGAAGTGGCCGGTGAAGAAGGGCTCGTTCATGGTGACGCACTTGATGCCCGTGGCCTTCACCCCCGGCTCGCACTCGGTGATCTTATCCACCAGCAGGAAGGGGGGACGGTGGGGCAGAATCTCCATGATCTGCTGAATGTTCAGTTCCATGTCTCAGCCCTCCCACTTGTGGAAGACCAGGCAGGCGTTGTGGCCGCCGAAGCCCAGAGAATCGGAGATGGCGTACCGGATGTCCGCCTCGCGCCCCTGGTTGGGGACGATGTCCAGGTCACAGGCGGGGTCGGGCACCTGATAGTTGATGGTGGCGGGGACAAAGCCGTCCTTCAGGGCCAGCAGGCTGAAGATGGCCTCCACCGCGCCGCCGGCCCCCAGCATGTGGCCGGTCATGGACTTGGTGGAGCTGACCATCAGCTTTCCGGCGTGGTCCCCGAATACCTTCTTCAGGGCGGCGGTCTCGCCGCTGTCGTTCAGAGGGGTGGAGGTGCCGTGGGCGTTCACATAGTCCACCTGCTCCGGGGCGATGCCCGCGTCGCTCAGGGCCTGCTGGATGCAGGCCGCCGGCCAGGTGCCGGTGGGATCGGGGGCGGTGATGTGGTGGGCGTCGCAGTTGGTGCCGTAGCCCACAATCTCCCCATAGATCTTGGCGCCCCGGGCCTTGGCGTGCTCCAGCTCCTCCAGCACCAGGATGCCCGCGCCCTCGCCCATGACGAAGCCGCTGCGCTCCTTGTCAAAGGGGATGGAGGCCCGGTTGGGGTCGGTGGCGGTGGTCAGGGCGCTCATGGAGGTAAAGCCGCCGATGGCCAGGGAGGTGATGGTGGCCTCGGCGCCGCCGGACACCATGGCGTCGGCATAGCCGTCCCGGATGTAGTGGAAGGCGTCGCCCACCGCGTTGGAGCCGCCGGCGCAGGCGGTCACCGGGCAGGTGCACATGCCGTGGAGGCCGTACCGGATGGCGATGCGGCCGGCGGCCAGGTTGGCGATGATCATGGGGATGAAGAAGGGGGACACCTTGTCAAAGCCCCGGCTCTCTCCCACCTCACAGGAGTTCTGGAAGCTCTGCATGCCGCCCACGCCGCTGGAGACGCACACGCCGATGCGGGAGGCGTCCTCCTGCTCCAGGTCCAGGCCGCTGTCCGCCATGGCCTCCGCCGCGGCGTACATGGCAAACTGGGAGAAGCGGTCCATCCGGCGGACCTCCTTCTTGTCCAGCACCTTGGTGGGGTCGAAGTTCTTCACCTCCGCCGCCAGAGAGACCTTCTGGCTGGAGGTATCATACAGGGTAATGGGCGCGATGCCGCACACCCCGGCGCGGGCCGCCTCCCAGGTCTCCGAAACGGTATGGCCCAGAGGAGTGACAGCGCCCATACCGGTGATGACAACTCGTCTCTTTTCCATCATGTTCAATCCTTTCTGCGGCTCAAACCGCCATGCCGCCGTCCACACACAGCACCTGGCCGGTGATATAGGCGGCCTCGTCCGAGGCAAAGAAGGCCACCGCCCGGGCCACGTCCTCCGGCTGGCCCAGCCGGGCCATGGGGATGGTCTTGAGCATGGCCTCCTTGGCCTGCTCGGGCAGAACGGCGGTCATTTCCGTGTCGATGAAGCCGGGGGCCACCGCGTTGACGGTGACCTTCCGGGCGGCCAGCTCCTTGGCCAGGGACTTGGTCAGGCCGATGAGGCCCGCCTTGCTGGCGGAGTAGTTGGCCTGGCCGGCGTTGCCCCGCAGGCCCACGATGCTGCTCATGTTGATGATGCGGCCGTAGCGCTGGCGCATCATGGGGCGGTAGGCCGCCTTGCAGCAGTGGAAGGCCCCCTTTAGGTTGGTATCCAGCACCGCGTCGAAGTCGGCCTCGCTGATGCTCAGGGCCAGGTTGTCCCGAGTGATGCCCGCGTTGTTCACCAGGATCTGGAGGCTCCCAAAGGTGGAGATGACCTCCTTCACCATGGCCTCGCAGGCGGCCGCGTCGGCCACGTCGGCCTGGATGGCCACGGCCTGGACCCCCAGGGCCTTGCAGGCCTCCACCGTCTCCTGGGCGGCCTTGGCGTTGCCGGCGTAGTTCACCGCCACGTTGGCCCCCTGACGGGCCAGCTCCAGGCAGATGGCCCGGCCGATCCCCCGGCTGCCGCCGGTGACCAGGGCGTTCTTTCCTTGCAGACTCATGTGTCGCTCTCTCCTTTCAGGGCGGCGACGGCGGCCTGAAGCTCCTGGGCCGTCTCCACCGGATAGCACTTGATCTGTTTGGCCGTCTTGCGCACGAAGCCGGACAGGGCCTTGCCCGGGCCGATCTCCACCACGGTGTCCACACCCAGGTCGGCCAGACGGCGGATGGTGTCCTCCAGGTACACGCTGGACTGGACCTGCCGCTCCAGCAGGGCGGGGATGGTGTCCCCCTCCCCCATCTCCCGGCCCAGGCAGTTGAAGAGGACGGGGATCTCCATGTCATGGAAGTCCACACTCTTGAACTTCTCCCGCAGGGCGTCCCCGGCGGGGGCCATGAGGGAGGTGTGGAAGGGGCCGCTCACCTTCAGGGGCAGGACCCGCTTGGCCCCTGCCGCCTTGGCCAGCTCCCCGGCCTTGTCCACCGCCGCCGCGTCGCCGGAGATGACGATCTGCCCGGGGCAGTTGAAGTTGGTGCACTCCACCACCCCCAGGTCGGAGGCCTCCTCACAGGCCTTCTTCAGGGCGTCCCGGTCCAGGTTCAGCACCGCGGCCATGCCGCAGGGGCGGCCCACCACGGCCTCGGCCATGGCCTTCCCCCGGAAGGCCACCAGGGAGACGGCGGTCTGGGCGTCCAGCACCCCGGCGCAGTGGAGGGCGGAGTACTCGCCCAGGCTCAGGCCAGCGGTGTAGGCGGGGGTGATCCCCTCCTCCTTGAGCACCGCGGTGACGCCGGCGGCAAAGGCCACCATGCAGGGCTGGGTGTACCGGGTGTCGTTCAGCTGCTCCTCCGGCCCCTCGAAGCACAGCTGCTTCAGGCCGAAGTCCACCGGGGCGGCGTCCAGCACCGCCCGGAAGGCGGGGTAATTCTCATACAGGTCCCGGCCCATGCCCACGTGCTGGGAGCCCTGGCCGGCATACAAAAAGGCTAGCTTCATGCTTTCCCTCCAAAAAATGTGTTGGTCCTTCCGTCCTTTTCACGGGGAAATGGAAATTCCTGCTGTAGGGGCGGCTATCAGCCGCCCGCTCTTTTCATTCCGGGTACCAGAGGGTATGCGGGCGGATGATATCCGCCCCAGCTTGTCGAAAAAGTGTTTTCGACAAGCTGACCGCATTTTTCAGAACATCAAATATGTTCTGAAAAATGATTTGATTGAACGTGAAAGACAACCCTGACGGTTTTCTTTCACACTATCTTTCCCTCCGAATCCTTTCACCCCTGGATTTTTCGACAGGCCCGGGCGGATCATATCCGCCCCTACACAAGGTACTGTTACAGGCCCATGCCCTCCAGAGTCTTCAGGGTCTGTCCGCACTGGGCGGTCATCTCCTCAAAGATCTGCCGCAGGGGCTTTATTTCGTGGAGCATGCCCGCCACCTGACCGGCCATGACGCTGCCGGTCTTCACATCGCCGTCAAACACGGCCTTCCGCAGGCCGCCCAGGGTGAAGTGCTCCAGCTCCATGCGGTCGGCGCCCTCCTTCTCCTTGGCGATGTAGGCGTTGGTCATCTGGTTGCGCAGGCAGCGCACCGGGGCGTCCACAGACCGGCCAGTGACCACGGTGTCCCGGTCCTTGGCCTTGAGGACGGCCTTCTTATAGTTCTCATGGATGGGGCACTCCTCGCTCACCAGCAGGCAGGTGCCCACCTGGGCGCCGATGGCCCCCAGGGCGTAGGCGGCCAGCAGCTGCCGTCCGCTGGCGATGCCGCCGGCGGCGATGACGGGGATGTCCACCGCGTCCACCACCTGGGGCACCAGGGCCATGGTGGTGGTCTCGCCCACGTGGCCGCCGCTCTCGGTGCCCTCGGCGATGACCGCGTCGGCGCCGCGCTTGGCCACCAGCTTGGCCAGGGCCACGGCGGCCACCACGGGGATCACCTTGGCGCCCGACTCCTTCCAGGCGGGGATGAAGCGGGTGGGATCGCCGGCTCCGGTGGTGATGACGGCCACCTTCTCCTCCGCGGCGATGGCGGCCAGCTGCTCCACCTGGGGGTGCATGAGCATGATGTTCACGCCGAAGGGCTTATCGGTGAGGGAGCGGCAGCGGCGGATGCTCTCCTGGAACACCTCGGGGGGCATGCCGCCCGCGCCGATGAGGCCCAGGGCCCCCGCGTTGGACACGGCGGCGGCAAACTCGGCGGTGGCGATGTTGGCCATGCCGCCCTGGATAAAGGGGAACTCGATCCCCAGCCATTCGTTCAGCTTCTGCATGTTATTTCTCCTCCTTATCCTGCCACTGGAACAGGGCTCCGCCCCAGGTCATTCCGGAGCCAAAGCCCAGACACATGATCCACTGGCCCGCTTTCAGCAGTCCCTGCTCCGCCATCTCGTCCAGCGCGATGGGGATGGTACCCGCGGATGTATTTCCATAGCGCTCAATGTTCTCATAGCACTTGCTCAGAGGCACCTTCAGCCGCCGGGCCACCGACTCCACGATGCGGTGGTTGGCCTGATGGAGCACGTACCAGTCCACCTGTTCCTTCTCCATGCCGGCCTTGGCCAGCAGGGTCCGGGCCGCCTGGGGGACGGTCTCCAGGGCGAACTTGAAGACCTCCTGGCCGTTCATGTGGAGATAGCGCTCCTCGCTGCCCATGCCGCCCGACCACAGGATATCCCGGTCTCCCCGGGCGCCCAGGTGGGCGTACCAGGGGGCGTCCTGGGTGGACTTGACCACCACGGCCCCCACCCCGTCCCCGAACAGGATGCAGGTGGAGCGGTCCTCCATGTTGGTGATCCGGCTCAGAAGCTCGCCCCCCAGGATCAGGGCGTAGGGGCGGCTCATCCGGGGCAGCAGGGCCGCCGCCGTCTCCATGGCGTACAGGAAGCCGGAGCAGCCGGCGCTCAGGTCAAAGGCCGGGCAGTCCTCCGGCAGGCGCAGCGCCTGGTGGACCAGGCAGGACTGGGCCGGAGTGGCGTTGTCGGAGGTGACGGTGCCCATCAGGCACAGCCCCAGGTCCTCCGGCCGGATGCCAGCCCTGGCGATGGCCTGGCGGGCGGCCTCCACCGCGAACTGGGTGAGATTCTCCCCCTCCCGGGCAAAGCGACGCTCCTTGATGCCGGTGCGGCTGACGATCCACTCGTCGCTGGTGTCCACGATCTTGGCCAGATCGTCGTTGGTGACGACGTGCTCCGGCAGCGCCCGTCCAGTGCCAAGGATCTGCAGTCCGTTCATATCTCGTTCTCCTCCCGAACCACGCCCATGGCGCGGAATTTTTGATATCGCTGGGCGGCCAGATCCTTCTCCTTGGACAGCTGGTTCAGATGCCGGGTCAGGGCCTTGTCCACGGCGGCGAACACCGCCTTGGGGTCGTTCTGGGCGCCCCCCTCGGGCTCCGGAATGACCTGGTCGGCCACCCCCAGGCGCAGCAGATCGGCGGCGGTGAGCTTCATCACCTCGGCGGCCTCGTCGGCCCGCCCGGCGTCCTTCCACAGGATGGAGGCGAAGCCCTCGGGGGAGAGCACCGAGTAGACGGCGTTCTCCAGCAGGATCACCCGGTTGCCCACGGCCAGGGCCAGCGCCCCGCCGCTGCCCGCCTCGCCGATGACCACCGCGATCACCGGGACGGTGAGGGAGCTCATCAGGGCCAGGGAGGCGGCGATGGCCTGCCCCTGCCCCTCCGCCTCGGCCTCCAGGCCGGGGTAGGCGCCGGGGGTGTCCACAAAGGTGATGATGGGCCGCTTGAACTTCTCCGCCTGGCGCATGAGGCGCTGGGCCTTCCGGTAGCCCTCAGGGCTGGGCATGCCGAAGTTATATTTCATTTTTTCCTCAAAGGTGCGCCCCTTCCGGGTGCCGATGACGGTCACCGGCTTGCCGTGGAAGCGGGCGATGGCCCCGAAGACACAGGGGTCCTCCCGGTGGAGGCGGTCCCCCTTGCACACAAACAGGTCGGTAAACAGGGCGTTGATATAGTCCATCGCCCCCGGCCGGGATACTGCCCGGGCCAGCTTGACCCGCTGGGCGGCTGTCACGTCGCTCATCTGTGGAAGACCCCCTTTCGATGGAGGGCCAGCAGCTGGGCCAGGGTCTCCCGCAGCTGAGGCCGGGGGACGATCTGATCCACAAAGCCGTGCTCCTCCAGATATTCAGCGCGCTGGAAGCCCTCGGGCAGCTCCTGGCCGATGGTCTGCCGGATGACCCGGGGCCCGGCAAAGCCGATGAGGGCCCCCGGCTCCGCCAGGGTGATGTCCCCCAGGGAGGCGAAGCTGGCGGTGACGCCGCCGGTGGTGGGGTGGGTGTAGACCGCGATGTACAGCCCCCCCGCCGCAGAGAACCGCTCGATGGCGGCGCTGGTCTTGGCCATCTGCATCAGAGAGAGAATGCCCTCCTGCATCCGGGCCCCGCCGCTGGCGGAGAAGATGATCAGGGGCAGCTTGTGCTTCTGGGCGTACTCCACCGCCCGGGTGATCTTCTCCCCCACGGCCACGCCCATGCTGGCCATGAAGAAGCGGCTGTCCAGCACGGCAAACACCGCCTGGTATCCGTCCAGCTTGCCGGTGGCCGCCACCGCCGCGTCGGGCAGGGCGGTCTTCTCCCGCTGGGCGGCCAGCTTGCCCTCATACCCCGGGAAGTCCAGCACGTTGGGGGCGGTCATCTCGGGCCACAGCTCCCGGAAGCTGAAGGGGTCCAGCAGCAGAGACAGGCGCAGATAGGCCCCAATGGGCAGATGGTAGCCGCAGTGGGGGCAGACGTATTCGGTTTTCACCAGCTCCTGGTTGGCGCACTCTGCGCCGCAGCCGGGGCAGGTCTGAGTCCCGTTCTCCGGGATGGCCGAGCGGCGGGCGGCGGCCTCAACGGCCTCCTCCCGCTGGCGGCGCAGTCGGTCCAGCCGGTCCCGGCGGGAGCGAAACAGTGGCTGCATATTACTCCTCCTTGTCCCAGTTTAAAAGCTCGTCCATGTGGGCGGTCAGAAAGCCGGTGTCATACTGGCCCTTGATAAAGTCGGGGTGGTACATGATCAGGTGGCAGAAGTCGGCGGTGGTGGGATAGCCGTCAATGATCATCTCCTCCAGCGCCCGGCGCATCCGGCGGATGGCCTCCAGCCGGGTGGGGGCGTGGACGATGACCTTGGCCACCAGAGAGTCGTAGTAGGGGGAGACGGCGTAGCCGTTGTACAGCAGGGAGTCCACCCGCACCCCGGGTCCCCCGGGGAAGTGGAGGAACTTGGTGGTGCCGGGGCAGGGCCGGAAGCCGGCCTTGAAGTCCTCGGCGTTGATGCGGCACTCGATGGCGTGGCCCTGCTGGACCACCTCCTCCTGCGTGACGGACAGGGGCAGTCCCGCGGCGATGCGCAGCTGCTCCCGCACCAGGTCCAGACCGGTGACCATCTCCGTCACCGGGTGCTCCACCTGAATCCGGGTGTTCATCTCGATGAAGTAGAAGTGCCCCTCCTGGTCCACCACAAACTCGATGGTGCCGGCGTTCTCATAGCCGGCGGCCTTCGCGGCGGCCACAGCGGCCGCCCCCATCTGCTCCCGCAGTTCGGGAGTCAGCACCTTGGAGGGGGACTCCTCCACCAGCTTCTGGTTCTTCCTCTGGATGGAGCAGTCCCGCTCCCCCAGGTGGATCACATTGCCGTGGCGGTCGGCCAGGATCTGAAACTCGATGTGCTTGGGGTTGAGGATCAGCTTCTCCAGATAGAGCTGGCCATCTCCAAAGCAGGCCAGGGCTTCCGCCCTGGCCTCCTCGAATTTGGCGACAAGCTCCTCGGGCTGATCCACCCGGCGCATTCCTCTGCCTCCGCCGCCGGCGCTGGCCTTCACCAGCACCGGATATCCGATTTTCCGGGCAATCTCTACCGCGTCCTGGGCGGTCTCCACCGGCCCGTCCGAGCCGGGCACCACCGGGACGTTGTGCTTCTGCATCAGCTCCCGGGCGGCCGCCTTGTTGCCCATGGCCTGAATCACCGCCCCGGAGGGGCCGATGAAGGCAATCCCCAAGTCGGCGCACCGCTGGGCGAAGTCCGCGTTCTCCGACAGGAAGCCGTAGCCGGGGTGGATGGCGTCGCACCCCGTCTCTTTGGCCACGGTAAGCAGGGCGTCCACATTCAAATAGCTGTCCGCCGCCTTGGCCGGGCCGATGCACACGGCGTTGGGGGACAGCTGTACGTGGAGGGAGTCCGCGTCGGCGGCGGAATACACCGTCACCGCGTCCACCCCGATCTCCCGGCAGGCACGAAGGATGCGCACCGCGATCTCGCCGCGGTTGGCGATCAACACACGCTGAAACATTATACCCTCCGAACCCGGAACAGGGGGGCGTCATAGCCCGCCAGACTTCCGTTCTCCACCAGGATCTCCTCGATCACGCAGTCCATGGGGGCGGGGATCTCGCTCATCATCTTCATGGCCTCCAGGATGCAGACCGTCTGGCCCTTCTTCACCTGGTCGCCCACCTTCACAAAGGGCTCGGCGTCCGGGCCGGCGGCGGCGTAGAACGTACCCACCAGGGGGGCCTTAATGTACTCGCCCTCATCCTGAGTCCCGTTCTGGGCCTCAGACTGGGGAGCGGGAGCCGCCGGGGTCTGGACAGCGGAAACCGTGGCCACAGGCGCCGCGGGAGCGGCGGCCACGGCCACGGTCTTGTCCAGCTTCAGGCGAGTCCCATTCTGCTCCAGCTCCAGTCCGGTGAGGGAGGAGCGCTCAAAGCGCTCCATCAGCGCGTAAATGGATTCCAGATCCATGGAACAGTCACCTCGTTTTAATTTTTAGATGGCGGAGTTGTGGGAGTCCGCGGTGCCCTCCAGGCCCTCCAGATAGCGGACGATGTCGCCCACGGTCTTCATGTTGGGGCGGTCCTCATCGGCGATGGACAGGCCCAGCTGCTCCTCCAGGGCGATGTTCAGCTCCACGGCGTCCAGGGAGTCGGCGCCCAGGTCCTCGGCCAGATCGGCCTCCATGGTGACGTCCTCCATCTCACAGCTCAGGGTATCCACAATGATATCACGTACTTTTTCAAACATAGGAATTCTCCTCTCAAGTCTTCTCTCATAATCCTTCCAATATTTTAGTTAAAATTTTTTAACTAAATATTTCAAGCGTATTGTAACAGGTTTTACCAGAAAGTCAACTGGGATTTTTCACAAACAACATACAACCGCCCGTTTTTTATTTAGCTTCCGGGGGAATTTTCCCGCAAAAAGCGTCGATTTTTCCAGAGACAGGGGCAAAACACACATAATCTGGAATCCGGCGCCGCTCCGGGCGGACAGGGCGGGCTCCCCGCCTCAGTCCTCCAGCATCCGGTACCCGATGCCCAGCTCGGTGAGGACATATTTGGGCTCGGAGGGGTTCTCCTTGAGCTTGCGGCGGATATTGGCCATGTTCACCCGGAGGATCTGGTTGCTGCTGCTGCCGTAGGGGCCCCACACGTGCTCCAGGATGAAGTCGTAGGTGAGCACCTTCCCGGCGTGGATGCACAGCAGCTCCAGGATCTTGAACTCGTTCTGGGTGAAGTGGACCTCCTCCCCGTTGAGGAGCACCTGGTGCTTGGCGATGTCCACCGTCAGGTCCTTGATGTGGTAGACGTCCCTCTGGGACCCCTGGCTCAGCCGCAGACGGTCGGACCGGCGCAGGGTGGTGCGCACCCGGGCCAGCATCTCGGACACGCCGAAGGGCTTGACGATGTAGTCGTCCGCCCCCATGTCCAGGGCCTTCACCTTTTCCGACTCCCGGTCCCGGGCGGAGATGATGATGACCGGGGTCTCCTGGGGCAGGCCGCTGAGCTCCTGAAGGATCTCCATGCCGTCCATGTCGGGCAGCCCCAGATCCAGCAGGACCAGGTCCGGGCTGTGGGAGAAGAACAGGGAGAGCCCCTCCTTCCCGCTGAAGGCCGGAATGGATTTATAGTCGTTGGCGTTCAGCGCCCGGCAGATAAAGTTGCTGATGGTGCGCTCATCTTCGATGACCAGGATCACACGTTTCTCATTCATCCTTTGTTTCCTCCATGGGAAGCCCAAACCGGAACACCGCCCCTCCCTCCGGGTCGTTCCCGGCGGCGAAGAAGCCGTTGTGGGCTTTTATGATACTTTGACACACGGACAGGCCGATGCCCATCCCCCGGGACGAGTCCCCGGACAGGTTGTCCTCCAGAGGCCGGCCCAGCTGCACCGCCTGGCTCACCTCCGGGGAGATGCCCCTGCCCCGGTCCCGTACCTCCACCACCGCCCAGTCCTCCTGCCGGAACAGCCGCAGGCGGATGTGCTCCCGGTCCCCGGAGTGGCGGATAGCGTTTTCCAGCAGATTGACGATCACCTGCTTGATGAGCATGGGCTCCATGGGGAGATACAAAATATCGTCGGACAGCTCCAGGGCGATGGGGTAATCGGGGAACCGGCGGCGGATGGTGAGCAGGGCGTCCCCCGCCACCTCCTCCAGCATCTCCTCCTGCTTGTTCAGGGGCATGACCCCGTCCCGGATCTTGGTGATGGAGAGCAGGTTCTCCACCATGGCGCTCAGGGAGTCGGCGTCGCTCTTGATGTCCCGCACCAGGGAGGCGCTGCGCTCGGAGGAGGCGATCTCCTCGCTGGACAGCAGCACGGAGGCCGCCCCGGAGATGGCGGTGAGGGGGGTGCGCAGGTCGTGGGACACCGCCCGCAGAATATTGCCCCGGATGGTCTCCCGGTCCGCCTGGAGCTGAATGGCCGCCTTCTCCGCGTTGAGCTTGGCGTTGAGCTCGTAGAGGGCCTTGGTGTCCTGCTCCCGCCGGGTGGCCTCGATGGCCTGGGCCTTGATCCGCCCGGTCAGCGCGCAGATCACCGCGGAGATGGCCACCATGCTCAGCATGGTGACCGGGTAGCCGGAGATGCTCAGGGAGAAGGCCCGGAAGGGGAACATGAAAAAGTAGTTGATGCACAGCGCCCCCACCACCGAGGCGGCGATGCCGTAAAAATATCCGTCGGTGAGCAGGGAGATGCACATGACCGCCAGGATAAAAACCAGGTCGGAGTTGTTCTCTCCCCCGGTGTGCCGCAGAAGCTCCCCGCTGATGATGCACGCGGCGCACAGAAACAGCACCGTGGTCAGCAGATTCCGCGGCGTCCGCGGCAGGCCCCGGGTCAAGTGAAGATAGCCGTGGTATAATTTGATGAATGGCTTCATCATCCGAACCCTCCCTCCCGCCGGCCCCTCCTCCAGAGCACAGGCCCGCTTTTAACTTATATATTATAACAGGAAGCGGAGGGCGCGTAAAGAGCGGGACCGGAGACTTTTCCCCGGCGGGGGAGGTTTTTTGTCCCGCCTCCCCCGCCGCCGGGCCTCCCCCGAAAATCACGGAAATTCGGAAGAAAGCCTTGCATACCCGCTGCCATCTGTTGTAAAATAAGCAAGTTAATATCCCACCAAAGAGACAGGAGGGCTAAACTATGGCGGAAGAATTGAAAAACGGCATCCCCGAGAAGGGCGAGCCCGCTCCCAGCCAGAACTTTATCCATGAATTTATCGCGGAGGACATCGCGCCCGGCGGACGCTTCGCCGGCATGCGGGTCCACACCCGTTTCCCGCCCGAGCCCAACGGCTATCTCCACATCGGCCACTGCAAGGCGCTGATCATCGACTTCGGCTCGGCCGAGAAGTTCGGCGGCATCTGCAACCTGCGCATGGACGACACCAACCCGGCCAAGGAGGACACCGAGTTCGTGGACGCCATCAAGGAGGACATCCACTGGCTGGGCTTCGACTGGGGGGACCGGTTCTTCTACGGCTCCGACTACTTTGAAAAGACCTATGAGCTGGCGGTGGGCCTCATCAAGAAGGGGCTGGCCTACGTGTGCGAGCTCACCCCCGAGCAGTTCAAGGAGTACCGGGGCGACGTGAACACCCCCGCCCGCTCCCCCTGGCGGGACCGGCCCATCGAGGAGTCCCTGGACCTGTTTGAGCGCATGAAGAACGGGGAGTTCCCCGAGGGCAAGTACACCCTCCGGGCCAAGATCGACCTGGAGAGCGGCAACTTCAACATGCGGGACCCGGTGCTCTACCGCATCCGGTATATCGAACACCACCGCCAGGGCACCAAGTGGTGCATCTTCCCCATGTACGACTTCGCCCACCCCATCCAGGACGCCCTGGAGGGCATCACCCACTCCCTGTGCTCCCTGGAGTATGAGGACCACCGGCCCCTGTACGACTGGGTCATCAACAACACCGACGTGCCCAATAAGCCCCGGCAGATCGAGTTTGCCCGCCTGGGCATCAACTACACGGTCATGTCCAAGCGGAAGCTGCGCAAGCTGGTGGAGGAGGGCTATGTGTCCGGCTGGGACGACCCCCGGATGCCCACCCTGTGCGGCCTGCGCCGCCGGGGCTACACCCCCGCCTCCATCCGCAACTTCTGCGACCGCATCGGCGTGGCCAAGAACACCTCCACCGTGGAGTACGGCTTCCTGGAGCACTGCCTGCGGGAGGACCTGAACGAGCACGCCCAGCGGGCCATGGCGGTGCTGCGCCCCATCAAGCTCACCATCACCAACTACCCCGAGGGGGAGAGCGAGATGGTGGAGGTGGAGAACAACCCCAACGACCCCAACGCCGGGACCCGCACCGTGTCCTTCTCCCGGAACCTGTATATCGAGTCCGACGACTTCCTGGAGACCCCCATCCCCAAGTATAAGCGCCTGTACCCCCAGGGCCCCGAGTGCCGCCTGAAGGGGGCCTACCTGATCCGCTGCACCGGCTGCGTCAAGGACGCGGAGGGCAACGTGGTGGAGGTGCTGGCCGAGTACGACCCCGAGTCCAGAGGGGGCAACCCCGCCGACGGCCGGAAGGTGAAGGGGGCCACCATCCACTGGGTGGACGCCGCCACCGCCGTGGACGCCCAGGTGCGGCTGTACGACAACCTGTTCACCGACCCCGACCCCGACGCCGGGGACAAGAACTTCCTGGACTGCCTGAACCCCAGCTCCCTGGAGGTGCTGGAGGGCTGCAAGCTGGAGGCCTCTCTGGCCGGCGCCCAGGCCCCCGCCCAGTATCAGTTCCTCCGTCTGGGCTACTTCTGCGTGGACAGCAAGGACTCCAAGCCCGGCGCCCTGGTGTTCAACCGGGCGGTGAGCCTGAAGGACAGCTTCAAGCCCGGCAAATAACCTTGTCCTTGTTTCAAGCTGAAAAAACTCCGCCGCGAGAATGGTTTCCTCGCGGCGGAGTTTTTTGTTTCGACTATCACATGGCCTTGGCCATGTCGGAGGAGTCCCGCTCCTCCTGCACATCGGGCGTCCGTTTCTGGGCCTCCTTGCCCTTCACGTTCATCACCAGCATCTGGAGGCGGTTCTCCAGGTTGGCAAAGCTCACGTCCGGGTCGTAGTCCAGGGGCAGGATCTGGGCGTCGGGGTACATCTCCTTCAGCTTTTTGGCCACGCCCCGGCCCACCACGTGGTTGGGCAGGCAGCCGAAGGGCTGCAGGATGACGAAGGCCCGGCAGCCCCGGGCGGCGTGGTGGAGGATCTCTCCGGGGATGAGCACGCCTTCCCCCGCGTCAAAGGTGTGGTGGATGATGGGGTCGCTGGCCTTGACCAGCTCGGGCAGGCGGGTGGCCCGCTCATAGAGGGGGTGCTCCCTGGCGATGCGGTCGGTCATGGCGTGGGCCGCCTCGAAGATGGCGTCCGCCGTGGCGTACCAGGCCTTCTCCCCCATGGGCTTATGGACGTGGTACTCCTTGATCTGGGTGTCCTTGTTGTAGTAGAGCTTCCGGATCACGTCGGTCATGCGGGCCTCGATGATCTCAAAACCGTTTTTCTCCAGGTAGTCCTCAATGTCGTGGTTGGCGCCCGGGTGGAAGTTCAGCAGATACTCGCCCACAATGAGCACCGTGGGCCGGGGGTTGGAGCGGTCGTACTCCACCCCCTTCATCACCTGGATTGCCTTCCGGAAGCCCTTCTCGGCCCCCCGGATGCCCTGGCGCTCCAGGCCGCCGATGAGCAGGTCCATGGCCTGTTCAAAGGCTTTATTTGCGCTGCCCGGCACCGTCTCATAGGGCCGGATCTTTCTCAGAAGCTCCTCCAGCACGTCGATCATGGGCAGGGCGAAGGCGATGCGCATGGAGGCGGCCAGGCTCATGCGGTAGCCCGGGTGCTGGTCGTGGCTGTCCTCCCCGTCGTTGGTGACGATGGGCACCTGGGCAAAGCCCGCGTCGTCCAGGGCCTTGCGCAGCAGGGCGCTGTAGTGGGTGAGACGGCAGTCCCCCACGTACTTGGCCATGGCCACGGCCACGTGGTCCAGGTCGTACTTTCCGCTGCGCAGGGCGGCCAGGGCCTCGCCGATGACCACCTGGGCGGGGAAGCAGATGTCGTTGTGGACGTACTGCTTACCCAGGCGGATGGCCTCCTCCCGGCCCACCTCCAGGGGGACGGTGCGCAGGCCGTCCTTGCCCATGGCCGCCGACATGACCCGGCAGAAGGCGTGGGACACGTTGGGGATGAGCACCAGGCGCTCCTTCTTGTCCCGCCTGCTGAACTTCACCGGATAGGGGTCCTCCAGCTCCTGGACCGGGCGGGACTTCTCCCGCTCCCGGCGCATGGCCAGGGTCTCCACAAAGGAGCGCACCCGGATGCGCAGGGGCCCCTGCACGTCGCTCTCGTCCAGCTTCAGCACCAGGGGGGTCTTGCCCGAGATCTCCCCCATGAGGCGGATGATCTCGTCGGACAGATAGGCGTCGTGGCCGCAGCCGAAGCTGACGATCTGCACATACTCCATCCGGGGGTCCTGGGCGGCCAGGATGGCCGTGGACAGCATGCGGGCGTGGTAGTTGTTCACAATATCCAGGGCGCTCCGGCTCAGGTCCACCTCGTTGGCGTGGGGCACCGAGTCCACGGTGAGCACCGGAATCCCCAGGCTGGTGAACAGGGCGGGCAGGTCGTGGTTCACCAGGGCGTCGGTCTGGTAGGGCCGGGCGGCCAGCACCACGGCGTAGGTCCCCTGCTCCTCCGCCTGCTTCAGGACCTGCTCCCCCGCCTTGACCAGCCTGCGGCGGAAGATCCACTGGGCCCGGTCCGCCGCCTTGACGGCGGCGCGGGTCTCCTGGGCGGGGATCTGGAAGGTGTCCTCCATGTATCGGGTCAGCTGCCCCAGCCGGTCCTCGTCGGTGTACCAGTGGAACAGGGGGGCGTCAAAGGGGACCCCCCACTGGCGCTCCGGGTCGTCGGAGTTGCGGATGATGAGGGGATAGCCCTTCACCACGGCGCACATGGACTCGCTGGTCTTCTGGGTGTTCTCCGAGGGGACGGTGGTCACCGACGGCATAAAGATCCGGTCCACCCCCTGCTTCACCAGGTCCCGGATGTGGCCGTGGACCAGCTTGGCGGGGAAGCACACCGTGTCCGAGGTGACGGCGGACAGGCCGCTCTCGTACATCTTCCGGGTGCTGGGGCGGGACAGCTTCACCTCAAACCCCAGGGCGCGGAAGAAGGTGGACCAGAAGGGCATGGTGTCCCAGAAGGACAGCACCCGGGGCAGGCCGATGACCGTGTCCCGCCGCTCCTTGACCTGGGAGACGGGGTACTCCTGGAAGAGCAGCTTCTCCCGCAGCTGGAACAGGTTGGGAATTCTCTCCTTCTCCTGGTTCTTCGCCTGTAGCTGCTCCCGCACCGCCTCGTCCCTGGGGTCGCCCAGGATCTCGCCCCGCTCGCAGCGGTTGTTGGTCACCCAGGAGCTGCCGTTGGAGAAGGTGATGATGGTGCGCTTGCAGTGGTTGGCGCAGAAGGGGCAGGGGGAGTTGGCCTGCTGGGTGTAGGTGAAATTCTCCAGGGCGTCCAGGCCGATGAAGGTGCGCTCCTGCCCCGCCATGCGCTCCTTGGTGAGCAGGGCCGCGCCGATGGCCCCCATCACCCCGGGGTAGGGGGCCCGGATGACGCTGCGGCCGGTGTACTGCTCCAGGGCCCGGAGCACCGCGTCGTTGCGGAAGGTGCCCCCCTGGACCACAATGGTGTCCCCCAGGGAGTCCAGGTTGGAGATGCGGATGACCTTGGTAAAGACATTCTCAATGATGGACCGGCACAGGCCCGCCATGATGTCCCCGGGCAGCTTGCCGTTGCGCTGCTCGGTGACGATGCTGCTGTTCATAAAGACGGTGCACCGGCTGCCCAGGTGGGCGGGGTTCTGGGCGTCAAAGGCCGCCTG